>JAPLHR010000041.1 GCA_026389535.1 Chloroflexota bacterium | reverse complement strand
GGCTACTCCGCCGGGAGGTAGCGGATCAAGGAAGGTTCGAATCTCGTACGTCGGCTCGCCAGGGGCGATGTCGCGCTTGCAGGTAATGCAGCGAAGCTCACTCATAGAAGGAGTAGAGCAGTTGGCTGTGCCAACAGTCTGTCGCGGGGATCAGCCGAGGCCGAGCGTTCCACTGGCCGCTGTCTCAGCGCCGCCAAGCCCTTCAACGCGCGCCTCGATGATCACGGTCGTCGTCTCTTCAGGGAGCGCCGAGATGGTGATGGCGAGCTTCTGCTGTGCGGGTGGCGGCGTTGCCAGACCCTGCTCCTTGCAGAACGCCTTGATCGCCGCATCGGCCTTACCGGCGTCATCGACCATCGACATTGGGATGACGATCTTCGGCTCCATCTGGCTGATGAGGCGCGATGCAGCTTGTGGTGAGAGTTCGCCGCCAACTGGCACCAAGACGATGTCGCATCCTGGTAGTTCGCCGATCTGCTCGGCGGTGAGCCCATCGGCGTAATCACCGAGGTGCACGACGTGCATGCCGTCAAGTTCGGCGGAGAAGACCGTGTTATGGCGTGCCGCTGGGCCGCGATGCTCGTCGCGGTAGCTGCGGATGCCGGTGATCAGCACCGACTTCACCTCGTACTCGCCCGGCCCCTCTAGGATCACGGCGCTGTCGAGGCTTGTGGCGATGGGGGTGCGGTTGTCGCGCGGGGCGAGGCGTCCCTTCACGCGCGAGAGCGGGGCGTCGTCCGGGTGGCTCAGGGTCACGATGTCGGCGCTCATGCCGCGCCCGGTTGGCCCCACGATCGAGGTGTACGGGTCGTAGGCGATGGTCGCTGCACGGCTGCGGATGCGGACACAGGTGCGACCGTAATAGGTGAGTTCCATGCCCCTATTCTCCCACGCGCCGCGGCACGCCGTCGCATCGTGGTGGGCGGAGGGGGAGGTATGCCAGGAGGGTCGATGCCCGTCGGCCCTCCTGGCGTGGAGGTCGGATCACGGGAGGGAGGTCCAGTGAGCCGAAACCCATCATCCGCCCGCTAGGTGAATCTGCAATATGGAATCGGGTAAAGAGTTCGCAATGAATCCCTCACGGGGGCGCTCACTCCGCAGCGTTCGGCTACATCTCCTCGGGGGTGGAGATGCCAAGGAGGCGGAGCGCGGCCGAGAGGCTCGCCGCCGCCGCCGCCACAAGGCGCAGTCGGCCGGCCGAGCGCTCCGGCGCTGATGCGTCGACCACCTTCGCGTCGCGGTAGAAGGCAGAGAAGGCGGTCGCAAGCTCCGTCGCATAGGTCGTCACACCTTGCGTCTCATGATGCGTGGAGGAATCCTCAACCACCTCAGGGAGGCGCACAATCGCGCGCGCCAGTTTCGCCTCTGGTGAGGTGTGGTCGTCGAGCAGGCTGCCAATTGCCGTCGCAGGAGCAAGCGATTCAGCGGAGGCCTTGCGCAGAATGGAGCACATTCGTGCATGCGCGTACTGCGCGTAATAGACAGGGTTATCGCTGCTCTTCGCCTTCGCCGCCTCAATATCAAAGTCGATTGCCGTTGTTGCGCTCCGCGATGCAAAGTACCAACGAGCAGCATCAACCCCGATCTCTTCAAGAAGCTCATCAAGCGTAATGAATGTTCCGGCGCGCTTCGACATGCTCATCTCTACGCCGTCGCGAACGAATCGCACCCAGGCCACGAGGAGCATCTCAACGGACTCTTTGTCGAAGCCGAGCGCCTCGCCTGCATTACGCAGTCGTGCAACGGTGCCGTGATGATCCTGCCCCCACACGTAGATCAGACGATCATGTCCGCGCGAGAACTTCTCCACGATGTAGCCAAGGTCAGAACCGAAATAGGTATACGCACCACTCGACTTACGAATAACGCGATCCTTGTCGTCGCCGAATGCGGTGCTTTTGAACCAGAGTGCACCTTCGCGCTCTTCGAGCCAGTTCCCGTCACGCAGCTTGCCAATCGCACGGTCAACGAACCCTTCGGTGTAGAGCGAGCCTTCAGAGCGCCATACATCAAACTCAACACCGAGCACCGCCAGCGACGCCTCAATGCCGGCGCGAATGCGCTCCGATGCCCAGCGGCCGATCACTGCAATCTCGTCATCGGCAACCGTGCCGTCATACCCCTCCACATCAATCTCGCCACTGCGCTTCGGCGCAGCAGCAGCGCGCGCTGCAACGTCGGGCGGAATAGCCGCTGCGAGCTCTCCCACGTAGTCACCCTTGTAGCCGTTCTCGGCAACGGCGACACCATTGCGTAGGGCGATGACGCTCTCGCCGAGTCGGCGAACCTGCTCGCCGAAGTCATTGAAGTAGTACTCGCGGGTCACGCTCTGGCCAGCCGCCTCAAGGACGCGCGACAGCAGATCGCCGACAAATGCGCCGCGTGCATTACCGATGGTGAGCGGGCCCGTGGGATTTGCGGAGACGAACTCAATGTTGACGCGGTACGCCGGCGCCCCCGCCGCAACGGCAAGGTGCCCCCATGCCAGCGGCGCGCGAACGATCGCATCGAGATGATCGGCGAGAAGCCCGGCGCGGAGTCGCAAGTTCAAGAAGCCGGGCCCCGCAACTTCGGCGTGTGCGATTGGTCCGAGTGCGCCACCGCCGCCGTGCATGCGCTCCGACGCTTCGGCGGTCAGCTCTGCAGCGATCGCCGCGGCGATCTGTGCTGGGGCACGTTTAAGTACCTTGCTCCCCTTCATGGCGATGTTTGAGGCGTAGTCGCCGTGATCACGATTCCCAGGGATCTCGACCTCGATCCCAGCAACGAGTGCGTCAAGTGCGGCGGCGTCGTCAGGGGCCGGAAGTGCGCCGCTCGCTACGGCACGCCGGAGGGCGCGTGCCACTGCATCACGCACGGTATGGCGGAGCGGGAGCCCGAGCAGGGGGTCACGCGGCAACGCTGCGGATCGAGACGTTGGTGCAGACGGAGCGCTCATGGCTGAATCGTAGCCGCGAACTCTGGCACGATGGCGCCATGACATCTGAGTCGTCTCCAGCAGGCACCCCACCAACACGCCCACCAGAGGGGGCGGTGCTGGCGGCCCCAGTCACCCGTGGGCAGATCGCGCGGGTCGGACTCCTCCTCTTCGTCACCTTCCTGGTTGGCGCGCTGCTCCTGCGTCTACAGGCAGATCGCATTCGCGAGCTCGACCTGCCACTTCCGGCAGGCTGGGCGGCGGTGAGCGCCGACACGGTGCTGGCAGGGATCTCGCCGCAGAGCGCCGTTCGCGCAGCGCGTTCGGCCGACGCGCCCGTCGGCGCAACGCCGCGAGTGCGCCTGATCACGCTGAGTAGCGGCGGCACCGATGCGCCGGGCCTCACAGGAACCTTCTGGCTCATCGTGACGGACGACATTCGCCCCTCCATGGAGATTCCGGCTGGTGATGCGATGGATGTGATTCGGGCGTACGTGCTGATTGATCAGGCTGGTCGCGTTGCCCTTGCGGTAGAGCGCGGTTTTGCGGATACCGATCCAACGCTGCCGCCGGACTGATCGGCGCTAA
Source organism: Chloroflexota bacterium (assembly GCA_026389535.1). GTDB lineage: Bacteria > Chloroflexota > Limnocylindria > Limnocylindrales > Limnocylindraceae > Limnocylindrus. The sequence continues at coordinate 6,464 of JAPLHR010000041.1, read as the reverse complement.
CTAGATCTCGAAGCGATCCCCTTCGCGCACCGCAACGATCTCGCCAGAAAATTCTGTCGCTGCAGCGCGAACGGCTTCCGCTGGATCAACCTCTGCGCCGAAGTGCGTGAGTAGAAGCTTCGTAGCCCCTGCCGATGCTGCAGCTTTTCCCGCACCGTACGCGGTGATGTGTGTGTCACCCTCTTGCCACTGCGCCGCACCACCAGCAGCCTCACAGAGCAGCGTGTCGCCAGGCTGCACGATCGCCGCAAGGTCTTCCCAGTGCGAGACGTCGCCGGAGTAGGTCAGCCCAGGCTGATCACCTACAGCAACACGCATCGCGTATGACTCACCGGTGTGACGCACACGCGCGCTACGCAGCGTTAGATCACCCACAGGAACAACGCGACCGCCGCCGAGTGGCGGCAGTGCTGCGTCGCTTCGCCACGCTGAGAAGGCAAACGGTTGCAACGAGTCATAGGCGCCAGCAGCCTGCTCCTCTGGTGTTTGATCATCAAGCAGCGTTGCAAGTCGAGTAGATAGGCCGCTCGGACTAATCACCGAAACGCTACGCGCATCACTCCCCATCTTGTTGCCGTGCACAAGCGCGTGTCGCAGTGCTGCAAGGTCAACCCAGTGATCGGGATGCAGATGTGAGATTGCCACGGCGCTGATCTGCGGCAGTGCGCTAATACCTACGTGTGCGGCGAGTGGCGCATAGGTGCCGTGCCCAAGATCTAGTACCAACGTTGTGAGTCCGTGTTGCACAAGATATCCCGATGCGCGCGAGCCATCATGGGTGCGATACGCACCAGCTGAGCCGAGCACCGTGAGGGCTAGCGCGTTGGGATTCGCCACTGTTCCCCTGCGGACTTCCAGCGCTTGGTCGCCAGCTCTTCAAAGCCCGCATCAAGCAGCAGTTCACGAGCGAGATCAAAGTTCATCGCGAACCAATCGGGCTGATGCGCATCGGAGCCGGTCACGACGTACTCACCGCCGAGTTCGCGATACCGATGCACCGCTTGCGGCAGCGGATACGGCATCCCGGTTCGCTGTCGCCACCCTGACGTATTGATCTCCAGCGCGGTCCCCGTTTCGATCAGCGCCTTCAGCACCGGCTCGTACAGGTCTGGCGCCGCCTCAAATGCCGGCGTGTCGATATGTGGGTACACATACTTCCGCACGTAGTCCATATGACCCACGATGTCGAAGAGGCCGCTCTCGATGCCCGCCTGCACCTCGGCGAAGTAGGGTGCGGTCTCGTGCACGTCGTGCCCCGCCCAGTTCGCCGCAAGCGAACGCTTGAAGGGCGAGTCGACCCCGGGGTGCACGCTGCCAATGGTCAGGTCGTACTGGTTGGTGCGCAGATGCTCGCGAATCTCAGCCTCGTACTGCCGCTCATAAGAGATCTCAACGCCGAGCAGGATTTCGAGGCGATCGCCGAACTCCCGCCGCAGCGCCTCAACTGTCTCAACGCGCTTCTGGTGAGGGGCCAGGGTGGCCCCCACCTCACGCGGGTCAAAGTCGAGGTGGTCGGTCAGGGCGATGCGGGGCATCCCTAGCGCGATCGCCATGGCGGGGTAGACGTCGAGCGGCACCTTCGAGTCGGGGGAGAGGAGGGTGTGCAGGTGCACGTCAAGGGGGGAGTCGAAGGCCCCCGCGAGGGCCAGCTCGGGGCGGCGGTCGCGGTCGCCGATCCGACGAAGCGGGGCGGGGCTCACTGCTCGTTCAACCAGGCGCGGGCGGCAGCCCCCCGCAGCCCCTGGATCAAGAGGAGTGCCAGGGCGATTAGGGGGAGGCCGGGGAGCCAGTTCCCCAAGGTCAGGGCAATCAGGGGGCCGGCAGGGATCAGAATCGTGCTCAGGCCGAGGGCGAAGCCCCGCCCCGCCTCCTTGCGCTGCCAGACGAGGGTGATCGTGAAGATGCAGGCGGCGATCAAGGCCATCCAGACCACCCCCTGCAAGGTGACGGGGGCGGCGGTCGCCTGCTCCACGATTGGGCCAAGCGTGAGCCCCAGCCCCGCCAGCAGGAGGAGGGCGTAGGCGAGGAAGGCGACGACAGCAATCGGCATGCGCTCAGGATGCCACGGGCGCCCCATCTGCACCCGCCAGACGTGACGTGAGGTTTCCCCACACCCCGACCCGTGCGCCCAGCGGGAACCGCATTGACGCAGGTGCGTGGGGAGCCCTACCCTTACCGCACCACTGGGTCGCTCGGCGGCCCTGAACGATGTCGGCGCCAACAGTTGTTGGCGCCCTACGCGACGCCTCGCTGGTGGGGAGGCCTCGCAAGAAGGAGGACTAACGCATGGCACGAAAGAATTGGAAGCTCGCTGCAGTTGCAGCGATGCTCGCCGTCGTGGCCACCGCCTGTGGGAGCAATACCCCATCGGCATCCGGCCTCGAGGGCGAAGTAACGCTCTGGCACGCTTACGGCTCGTCCGGCGGCTCGGCTGAAGGCACCGCCTTCGCCGCACAGCTCGCCAAGTTCGAGAAGGACTTCCCAAAGATCAAGATCGTCGCCGTTGAGGTGCCGTTCAGCGACATCTTCACGAAGTTCAAGACAGAGGCTGCCGCCGGCGGCGGACCAGACCTCTTCATTGCTCCGAACGATGAGCTTGGCAACCTGGTTACGGCCGGTCTGCTCGAGCCAATCACGGACGTGACGGACCTGGGAACGGTTTCGCAGCAGGCACTCGACGGTGCAACCGTCGGCGGCACGCTTTACCTCGTTCCAGAGAGCCTCAAGGCAGTCGTCATGTACTACGACTCGGCAAAGATCGCAACTCCTCCAGCAACCGCTGCTGAGTTCAAGGATTACGTCGACAATGGCGGCAAGGTTGCCGTTCCTGCCGGCGTGTATCACGTCTGGGGCTGGTACAAGGCCTTCGGCGCTTCGATCTTCGACAGCACCGGCCACGCCGGCTGCTTCAGCGGAACGGGCATCGGCGACGCCATGGACTACGTCAAGAGCCTGAAGGCTGCTGGTGCAGTTGTTGATGGCAACGACGGCGACCTCGGCCAGAAGTACATGAGCGGTGAAGTTGACGTGATGTTCAACGGCAACTGGGTTCTTGCGGACTACCTGAAGGCCCGCCCGGGCACGCAGGTTGCTCCGTTACCAGCTGGCGCCAACGGCCTTCCTTCGGTGGGCATGGTTGGTGTTGACGGTTGGCACATCAACGCAGCAGGCATGAACAAGCCGTTGGCAATCAAGGTTGCCTCGATCCTTGCCTCGCCTGACTACGCCAAGATCATGGTTGACGGTGCCGGCCACGTGCCAGCATCAACCGCCATCGAGATCAAGGACCCAGTAACCAAGGCCTTCGCAGCTGCGATCGCCACGGGCACCCGACGTCCAGTTGAGGCGTGGATGAACAATTACTGGGGCAACTTCGGCTCGGCGTGGGACAGCGTCCTACAGACCGGCGCCGCAGGTGCTGACGCAGGCTCGACCGCATGCGATGGCATGGAGACTGCAAACTCTGACGCTGGCCTCTGGCCATAGTCGGCTGCTAGCCTCGAGCTAGCCGCACAGGTGTAACCGCGATTGGGGCGGGGGCTTCGGCTCCCGCCCCGATTGCTATCCAGGGGGAGAGAAGAGAGGGAGGCAGGGTGAGCATCTTCACACGCGTCAACCGCCGCTCACTCACCCCCTACATGTTCATCGCCCCCGCCATGATCGTCATGGCCATCGTCACCATCTACCCACTCATCTTTCAGTTCTGGATGTCGTTCACCAACTACGGTCTCGCCAACCTGCGCCAAGGTGCGCCGGCGCCCGACTGGGTCGGCCTTGAGAACTACGTCAAGATTCTTACCAGCGAGTTGGCAATACCAAACTACTCATTCCTCCGGCTCTTCCTCTACAACATCTTCTGGGCGTTGAGCAACGTCACCATCCACATCATTCTCGGTGTTGCGATCGCGCTCCTACTGAATCACCCAGGGTTGAAGCTCAAGCGCCTCTATCGCGCGCTCTATGTGCTCCCCGTGCTGATTCCGCCGATCGTTGTCGCGACCACGTGGCGCAACATGTTCAACCAAGACGCAGGCGCAATAAACATGTTGCTTGGGCTCGTTGGGCAGGTGTTTCGTATTCCGCCAGAAACCTTTCAGCTCGATTGGCTCCGTCAGGTTGAAGATCCGATCAGCTTCATTCCGCTGCCGCTCAGCTACTACGCCATGTTGATTGCCAACATTTGGCTCGGCTGGCCGTTGAACGCGGTAGTGGCTACTGGCGCGCTGCAGGCGATCCCAAAAGACCTCTATGAGGCGGCGGAGATTGATGGGGCTGGTAAGTGGGCTTCGTTCAAGACGATCACCCTCACCTACCTGCGACCGGCGATGGTCCCCTTCGCCATCTACGGCTTTGTGGTGACCTTTAACCTCTTTAGCCTCGCCTACTTCATGAGTGCGGGTGGGCCGTTTGGCCGCACCGAGCTGCTCGTCACCCAGGCGTATCGACTGGTGAATGAGCGACAGCTCTATGCGGTGGGCGCCGCCTTTGCGGTCGTGCTCTTCGTCATTCTGCTCACGATCAGCCTGATCACCAACCGCATCTCGAAGGCGACGGCGCGATATGACGACTTCTAAGCGCCGCTCGTTCCGGGAGCCGTCACTCCTCACCAAGGTCCTGCTGCAGGTTGCCGCGATCGGCATCCTCATCACCGTGCTCTTCCCGATCATCTGGGTCTTTAGCGTCTCGCTCTCGCCGCTGAACCTGATCCGCCCCGACGGTCTCAACCTGATCCCGAAGGATGCGACCCTCGAGTCGTATCTCCAGGTGATCGAACGGCCTACCGGCAACCCGGTGAGCTTCCTTGAACTGGCGGTCAACTCGATGAAGATCGCTGGAGGCACAGCGCTGGCGAGCGTCTCACTCGGCGTGCTCGCCGCCTATCCGCTTAGCCGCCTCGCATTCAGGGGGCGCACCTTCATCATGTTGGTGATTCTCGGTGTGCTGATGCTCCCCGCAGTTGCCACGCTAGCGCCGCTCTTCGTCACCCTGAACGGGATCAAGCTCAACCTGCCGATCCTCGGCGCATTCAACCTGCGCAACTCACAGCTCGGTGTCGGCATCGCCATCGTTTCGGGCTCCCTCCCATTTGCGATTTGGAACTTGAAGGGCTATCTCGACACGATCCCACGCGAACTTGAAGAGGCGGCCGCCGTCGATGGCGCATCGCAAATGCGTATCTTCCGCAGCATCGTGTTGCCACTGGCCCTCCCCGCCATTGCCGTGACCGGCTTCCTTGGCTTCATTAGCGGCTGGACCGAGTTCTACTACTCCTGGATGTTCCTGACGCAGCCGCGTGACTTCACGCTAGCGATGGCGCTCTCGGCGATGACCGGCACATATGCGTCGGCGATTCCGTGGCCGCTCGTCTCCGCCTTCTCGATCATGCTCACGCTGCCACCAGCGATTGTCTATCTGCTGAGCCAGCGCTTCATTACGGGCGGGCTTGCGGTCGGCTCGGTCAAGGGGTGAGTTCGCAGCGGCCCACGGGGCCACACACACCAGCCTGGGTGCGCGATGCTGTCTTCTATCAGATCTTCCCGGACCGATTCGCGCGCTCCGGGCGAACGCAGCCACCCGGCCCACTCGAAGCGTGGGATACCGCGCCAACACGCCACGGCTTTAAGGGGGGTGACCTTCGGGGCATCACGGAGCGACTCGGTGAGCTGCAAGAGCTCGGCATCACCGCGCTCTATCTCTGCCCGATCTTCTCCAGCGCCTCGAACCATCGTTATCACACGTACGACTACTTCAACGTGGATCCGATGCTCGGCGGTAACGAGGCGTTCCGCGAACTTCTTGATGCGGCGCACGCGCGTGGGATGCGCATCATTCTCGACGGCGTCTTCAATCACGCCAGTCGCGGCTTCTGGCCCTTTCATCATGTGCTTGAGAACGGCGCGCAGTCGCCCTATGTGGACTGGTTCTATACCGACGAAGCCTTCTTGCGCGGTGATCGCCCACTGGTTGCCTACCCAGAGGCGGCGGAGTGGCATGCGAAGCAGAGCGGTGGCGCAGGTGGTGGTGTCGCGAGCGGCCTTGAAACAGGCATTGGGTATAAGGCGTGGTGGCAGCTCCCTGCGCTTCCGAAGATCAACGTTGGCAATGCAGAGGCGCGCGAGCATCTGCTGCAGGCGGCCGAGTTCTGGATTCGTTTCGGTGCCGACGGCTGGCGACTCGACGTGCCAGAAGAGATCGATGATGAGAGCTTCTGGCAAGAGTTCCGCACGCGTGTTCGCGCGATTAATCCTGAGGCGTACACCGTTGGTGAGATTTGGAAGCGTGCCGATGCGTGGCTCACCGGTGATCGCTTTGATGCGGTGATGAACTATCCACTCACCGAAGCGATCCTCGGGTATGCGGGGAGTGGGCGACTGGCGCGCGACCTTGGTGACCATAACGACACGTACAAGCGACCAGAGTTAGACGCGGCACAATTTGCTGAGAAGCTCACGGAGATCATGGGC
>JAPLHR010000039.1 GCA_026389535.1 Chloroflexota bacterium | reverse complement strand
GGCCGAGCGCCAGGCCGCACAGAAGGCATAGGGGGAGTTATGAGCGAGCAGCATCTAGGGAAGCGCAAGACACAGACCGGCCGTGTTGTCAGCGATAAGGGTGACAAGACGATCGTGATCTCTGTGGAGCGCCTCGCGCAGCACCCTGTCTACAAGCGCGTCATTCGCCGCACCGCTCGATTCATGGCGCATGACGAACTCAACGACGCCAAGATCGGTGACCTCGTCACCGTTGAAGAGTCCCGACCACTCAGCGCCCGCAAGCGCTGGACGCTCGTCAAGGTTGTCAAGCGCGGCGAGTCACAGGAGGGGGCACTGTGATTCAGACTGGTACCCGCCTCCGCGTCGCCGACAACTCTGGCGCAAAGGTCATTGAGTGCTTCCGCATCCTCGGTCGTGGCCGGGCAACCACCGCCTACGTTGGCGACGTGATCGTCGCTGCAGTGAAGCAGGCGACACCAAACGCTGGCGTCAAGAAGGGCGATGTCGTGAAGGCAGTCGTCGTGCGCACCGTTAAGGAGATCTCGCGGCCTGATGGCAGCGTGATCCGCTTCGACGAGAACGCCGCCGTGCTGATCGCCGCTGACGGCAACCCACGAGGCACCCGCATCTTCGGGCCAGTCGCGCGCGAGCTGCGCGATCGGGACTACATGAAGATCATCTCGCTCGCGCCGGAGGTGCTCTAATGCGTTCGGTTTACGAGACGACCACAGAGATTCGAGTCGGCGACACCGTTTCGGTGCTCAGCGGCAAGGATGCAGGGAAGCGTGGCAGCGTTGAGCGCCTCGTGGCTCCAGGCAAGGTTGTTGTGACCGGCCTCAACATCGCCAAGAAGCACCAGAAGCCACGCCAGAAGATGGCGAACGGCTCACAGGCGCCAACGGTTGAGCCTGGCGGCATCATTGAGATTGCCATGCCACTCGCCCTCGCCAAGGTCGCTGTGGTCTGCCCAAAGTGCGACCGACCGATCCGCCTCAAGGCGGGACGAACCGCCGACGGCAAGAAGCAGCGCCTCTGTGGCCGCTGCGGCACCGTCATCGGTGGCAAGAAGGAGGCTGCCAAGTGAGCCAGCTGAAGCAGCGCTATACGGCTGAAGTGATTCCGGCCCTGAAGAGCGAGTTCGGCTACACGAACGCGATGCAGGTGCCACGCCTCCAGAAGATCGTGGTCAACATTGGCCTCGGCGAGGCACTGACGAACGCCAAGGCCATCGATGCGGCCGTGGGCGATCTCGCCCTGATCACCGGCCAGCGCGCGATCGTCACCAAGGCGAAGAAGTCCATCGCGACCTTCAAAGTCCGCGAGGGGAACCCAATCGGCGCGAAGGTCACCCTGCGTGGCGAGCGCATGTGGGACTTCCTTGAGCGACTCACCCGCGTCGCCCTGCCACGCATCCGCGACTTCCGCGGCGTGTCGGGCAAATCATTCGATGGCCGTGGCAACTACACCCTGGGCATGAAGGAGCAGCTCTCCTTCCCTGAGGTGGAGTTCGACAAGATCGACCGACTTCGAGGTCTCGAAGTCACAATCGTAACGACGGCGAAGAGCGATGAGGAGTCTAAGAAGCTCCTCTCTCTGCTCGGCATGCCGTTCGCGAACTGAGGGGGCTGAGATGGCGAAGAAGTCGTTGGTACTAAAGTCGGCAGCGCCGGCAAAGTTTTCTACGCGGAAGTACAGCCGTTGCGCCCTCTGTGGGCGCCCACGTGCATTCATCCGTCGATTCGGCCTCTGCCGAATCTGTTTCCGAGAGCGTGCCCTGGTCGGAATGATCCCGGGCGTCACGAAGTCGAGTTGGTGAGAATATGAACGTCACTGATCCAATTGCAGACATGCTCACTCGCATCCGGAACGCGTCGCG
>JAPLHR010000066.1 GCA_026389535.1 Chloroflexota bacterium | reverse complement strand
GGAGCGACCGCCGCAAGAGGCGGCGGAGCGACTTCACGCGTCGGCGAGGACCTGCCCCTGCTCCCACCACGAACGGAGGGAGAGCGGGTCAGGGAGTGGGAGGCCAAGTGTCTGTGCGGTTGAGATCACTCCGGACTGGAATTGCTCCCACGGGGCTGCCGCGAGGGTCTCAACGCCACCGTATCCCGCCTGGGCGAGGAGCTCGTGCTCAGCGGGGCCCAGAAAGGCGAGATTGAGCAGGAGGGCCTCGTCGCGCCACTCGGCGACGTCGGCGGTAGAGGCGTCAGTCTGGTCCGCCAAGGTCTGGCGGCGGGTTGGGGTTTCGGTGCGCTCCAACAGCAGTCCCGTGGTGAAGATCCCCTGCGCCTCCAGGCGTGCCAGGTGGACCGGCTCGATGCGCGTGAGTTCTGTGATGGCTGGCATGGCTCCCCCTTTCCCTCCCTCGCAGCCTAACGCCTCGCGCTACGGCTGTGGTGAAGTTGTTTTGTTACATGATTCTGTAACAGTTGCGAAATATTGCGGTTTCGCAACATCTGGGCCCAAAACTTGCGATACTTATCCACAGCGATCCAAGGAGGTCGCAGGTATTAGTGGAGGTCACTATGGATGCCTTAACGGCATACAAGTTGGTCTATGGGTTCATGTCCCTTGCCATCGCGGCAATGGGCGCGAGCTTCTTCTTCTTCGTCTCCGCACGCGGAGCGCTGAAGGAAGGCAATCGAATGGCAGTAACGCTTTCGGCCACCGTTGTGCTGATCGCGTTCTACCACTACGTCCGCATCTTCGACTCATGGGTCGAAGTTGGAACCAACCTTAAGTTGATGGCTGCTGCAGGAATGCCGCTTGCCCTCGACAAGGCTGCGGGCGCATTCAACGAGTCCTACCGATACGTGGACTGGCTCCTAACGGTGCCACTCCTTGTCGCGGAGCTCGTGCTCGTGCTCAAGCTCGACAAGAAGCTTGAGAGCACGCTCATTAAGCGAAATGTGCTCTACGCGTTCTTGATGATTGCAACCGGCTATATCGGTGAAACTTTCACCATCTCGACGGTTGACCTTTCTAACGGGCGCACCATTTGGGGAGCCATCAGCACGGTCTTCTTCGTCCTGATCCTCCGCGACCTGTTCGGTGGCATCGATGCCTCGATCAAGAAGCAGAGCAAGGACATCCAGGGGATCTTCAAGATCCTTCGCGTCGTGCTTATCGCGACGTGGGGCGTCTACCCAATCGCCTATCTGCTCCCAGCAATCGCTGGCAACATCGGCCTGAGCGCTGGTGACGGCCTTGCTTACAAGCAGATCGGATACACGATTGCCGACATCCTGGCCAAGCCGGGATACGGTCTCCTCATCTGGAAGATCGCAACCCTGAAGAACGGTTCTTCGAAGTAATCCCCTTCCGACGGGAAACCGTCGGGTTTGGATAGGATACAGGAAAAGGCCCGGGGGAAACCCCGGGCCTTTTCTATTGCTCACAAATGTGGTCGGGGCGACTGGATTCGAACCAGCGACCTCTTGCACCCCATGCAAGCGCGCTACCAAGCTGCGCTACGCCCCGAGTGGGTCCAAAGTTTCGGCAGTGTATCAGGAAGCCTAGCGCCACTCCCCCGCTGGTGAGCGACCGAGCAGCGCGCGCGCGAGCACTTCAATGGTCGCTCCTCCGCTGATCGCTGCGACAACTGCGGCGGTAATCGGCATCTCCAGTTTGTGCGCAGCTGCAAGCTGCAGGGCGCCGTGTGCGGTGCCAATCCCCTCCACCGTTGCTCCAATCTTGTCGACAGCGGCCTGCACGGTCATGCCGCTCGCGAGGAGTGCGCCGAGTTTTGCGTTACGCGAACCAGTGTTCGACGAGGTGACAACGAGGTCACCAACGCCAGCGAGCCCACAGGCGGTCTCTGTGCGCCCACCGCACGCTTCGGCGAGGCGCGCCATCTCGGCAACGCCACGCGACAAGAGCGCCGCTGCAGCGTTCTCGCCATAGCCGAGCGCACGGACACCACTGACGGCGATGGCGATAACGTTCTTGAGCGCCCCGCTAATCTCAACGCCGACAACGTCGTCGGTCAGGTAGAGCCGAAGGGTTGGGCGTACGAGCCGTGTACGCAGCGACTCAACAAGGTGTGTTGGCCCGGCGAGTACGGCCGCTGCGGGCTTCCCCATGGCGATCTCGCCGGCGAGGTTTGGCCCAGACAAGACGGCGAGACGCTCCGAATCTGCCCCTGCAGCGATCAGCAGTTCTGAGGGCCGAGCGCCATTGAGTGACAACCCTTTGGAGGCGATGACGATAGGTGCGTTTCCCGCGGCCTGCACGATCTGCTTGGCGGTGCCTTGGTCGAGCTCCGTGGAGGGAATAGTGACCACGAAGGTGTCATCGGCGCTCAGCGCAGTGAGCGTATCGGTGGCGCTGAAGATGTTGATTGCCACTGGCAGGGCGATGCCAGGGAGGCGCCTCGTGTTGATGCGGGCGCTGCGCAGGAGCGCAGCCTCGTCGGTTGTTCGAGCGAGCAGCTCGATGACGGGGGCAGGGCGCCCTTCACCCTGCTCCTGGCTCCAGAGGAGCGCCAAGGCGGTTCCCCATGCACCTGCGCCGAGAATGCGGATCGTGCTCATGCGCGTGAGGCTGGCTTCGCCTTTGCAGGTGCACGCTTGGTTGAGCGCGAGGAGCGGCCACGCTCTCGCCCCTCTTCGGCCGCCCGCTCACGGACGACGATACGAATAGGCGTCCCCATGAGGTGGTACTTCTCGCGGATCTGATTCTCCAGGAAGCGCTGCCAGGTGAAGTGCACCTGAGCGGCATTTCGTGCGAAGACCACGAACGTTGGGGGCGGTGTCGAGGCCTGGGCTGCGTAGAGAATCTTCGGTCGCTTGCTGCCGCTATGGGCCGGCTCCTGGCGGGCCACCGCCTCAGCGATCAGGCGGTTCAGCACCCCGGTCGGGATGCGCAAATTCCGGGCATCGGCGGCGGCAACCGCAGCGTCGAGCACCTTCGTCGCTCGCAACCCGGTCACCGCTGAGATGGAGACGAGCGGAGCGAAGTCAAGGAATGGTGCCTGGCGACGAAGCTTCCCCTCGATCTCGTCGAAGGTGAAACCGTCCTTCTCAATGAGGTCCCACTTGTTCAACACCAGCACAAGGCCCTTCCCCGCGTCGATCACGGAGCCTGCAATATGCAGATCTTGCGCCTGGAGGCCGGTCGAGGCGTCGATGAGGAGCAGCGCGACGTCGGCGCGGTCGAGCGCGCGCACAGAGCGCACGGTTGCCCACTTGTCTGCCGAAGGGCCAGAGGCGACCTTGCCACGCTTTCGAATACCCGCAGTGTCAACGAGGGTGATCTGACGCCCTGCGTGCAGCAGCGTCTCATCAATGGCGTCGCGCGTTGTGCCGGCAACCTCGCTCACTACCGTGCGCTCACTACCGATAAGTTTGTTGAGGAGGCTCGACTTGCCGACGTTCGGACGCCCCACGATCGCGACGGTCACTTCGCCCTCGATATAGGGGGTTCCTGCATCTTCTGGGAGCGCTTCAAGTCGCTCAACGATCACGTCAAGTAGATCACCCGAACCGATCCCATGCTGCGCACTGACCGTATGGAGGCGATCGAACCCGAGGATTGAGAACTCTTGGGCGGCGCGATCGCGCTCAATGTTGTCCGCCTTGTTCGCCACAAGGATGATCGGCTTACCGCTGCGACGCAGCAACTGCGCCACTTCAGCGTCGCCAGGGTTCGGGCCAGTCGCTGCATCCACGAGCAGCAGAATCAGGTCGGCAGCAGCCACAGCGATGCGCGCCTGGTCTTGCACCCCAATCTCGATCGGATCACCGACGGCGGGCTGCATACCGCCCGTGTCCACCACACGAAAGCGCATCCCATTCCATTCAACGATGCCGATGAGTCGATCGCGGGTGGTACCGGCGCGATCCTCAACGACCGCACGGCGCTCACCAACAAAGCGATTGAAGAGGGTGCTCTTCCCTACGTTCGGGCGACCAACCAGTGCGACAAGTGGCAGACGACGCGGCAAAGACTCAACCTCGACCTCTGCCTCGAGCTCATCCTCACTCATCCTGGTGCGCCGCTCGAAATAGAGGTGGTGCGGTATTGCGGCGTGGCGGCAGCATCCAGGGCTGCGCGGGCGATGGATGCCGCATTTGTGCGGACGTGATCGGTGCCCCCGAGTTCAGCAATCCTGAGTGCGACGCGCTCAAGATCCTCAATCGGGGTGCTGGTTCCGCCGGTGATGCCAACGGTGTGGATGTTTGCAAACAGGTCTGGGTCAGTGAGTCCCTGCGCAGATTCGATTTGAACGGCATGCGTGCCACTGATCTCGCAAAGGCGCGTGAGCTCCTTCGTGTTGGCGCTCCGTGTGCCGCCGACGACGATCATCAGCTGCACCTCGCGCGCGATCGCAATGGTGTCCTCCTGGCGGCGAATCGTGACGGGGCAGACCGTGTTGATCACCTTGAGTTCATGGCATCGTGAGACTAGGAATGCTGCCAGGCGCTCAAACTTCCATGGTGGCTGGGTGGATTGGGTGATCAGGGCCATGCGCTTCCGACGCGGAATGGAGGCCCAGTCCTCCTCTTCGTCGACCAGAATGGCGTTTGGTGCAAACCCGAGGAGGCCGACAACCTCTGGGTGATTCGGCGTGCCAAGGAGAACGATGTCGTACCCCTCTTCAACGAGTCGAGCGAGTTCGCGGTGCTCTTGCGTCACCCAGGTGCAGGTGCCGTCAATCACCTCGAGCCCGCGCTCTGCCGCACGTCCGAGTACTTCTGGGGTTACCCCATGTGCGCGAATGACAACGGCGGTGCCCGAAGCGACCTCATCGAGGTGGTCAACGTTCTTAATACCGCGGGCACGCAAGTCGGCGATCAGCCCCTCGTTGTGAACGACATGCCCCAGGGTATGGGTATCTTTTCCGGAGGCGCTGGCGATCTTGGCCTTATCTATGGCCTCGCGAACGCCATAGCAGACGCCGGTGCGCTTCGCGATAACAATGTTCTCAACACTTCCCACCTGGGCATTATCGCCCACCCCGCCCCTAGGGCCGATTCGCCTCAGGAAGGAGGGCTGCGACGGCACCGTGGATGGCGCCACTCACCGCGGCGAGCTCGGGTCGTGACCCTTCCGCGCGAGGAATCTCCACAGGCTCCCCAATGGTCAGGGTGACGCGGGGGACGCGACGTGGGATCAGGGAGCCCTTCCGCCAGAGGCCGTCCGTGCCCGTGACCGCAACTGGCAGCACGGGGACGCCGCTCCGTAGTGCGAGGAGCGCCGCCCCATCACGAAACGGGCGCAGGATGCCGTCGGGCGAGCGTGTCCCCTCCGGATAGATGCCGAGGATCCGCCCTTCGCTGAGGATGCGTTCGGCCAACCGGAACGCCTCGAGGTCGGCGGCACCGCGTCGAACCCCAAAGACACCGTTCACCCGCAGGAACCAGCCGACCAGTGGCCAGCGCATCGCCTCCGCCTTCCCCATCCAGGTCATCGGGCGACCGGTCGCGGGGGTGAGCCAGCAGGCGAGTAAGACTGGATCAACCCACGAGATGTGATTTGAGGCGAGCAACACCGCCCCTGTCGCGGGGATTCGCTCGAGGCCGCTCACCACAATCTCGCCAGCCAGACGCTGCATCGCCCACTGGCCAAATCGCTCCGAGAGGCGCATGCCGAGCGGGATGCGCTCAGTGGTCATCGCACGACCTTGCGTGCCTCAGCCATGACCCGCTGTACCACATCGGCGAGCGCCATCTGATCGGTGTGAATGGTGATGGCATCAGCCGCCGCAACCAGTGGGGCGACGGGGCGAGCCCGATCCTCTGCATCTCGCGCAATCAGGCTGGTGAGGATCGCCTGGTGCTCCGACGAGCCAACCGCAAAGCCGCGCTGCAGGGCACGTCGCTCTGCGCGGGCCTCCGCGGTCGCATCCAGATAGATCTTGCACTCCGCGTCTGGGAGCACCACCGTGCCGATGTCACGACCTGCAAGAACGGATCCGCCTCGACCCGCCACGTTTCGCTGCACCGCACGAAGGGCATCTCGCACGCTCGCGATTGATGCGACCGCCGGAACGTAGAGCTCAACATCTGCCGCTTCAAGCTGAGAATCTGCAAGGGTCACGCCGCCAACAACCATGGTGAAACTCAACCCGCTCCCCTGTACGTCGGTGGTGCGGGCTAACTCTGTGAGGTCGCGTCGCACCTGCTCGTAGGTGGCGCCAGCCACATCAGCCGCCGTGATGGGGGCCGTGAACCAGCCGAGATCAATGGCGCGTCGGGTAATTGCACGATAGAGGAGGCCCGTGTCAAGAAATCCAATGCCGAGCTCCTCCGCTACGAGCCGACCGACACTACTCTTCCCACTCGAGGCTGGGCCGTCAATGGCGATGCGCACTATCTGCTCGTGAGTGCGACCGGTCGCGCCTTGCTCTTTGGCGCTGCGACGAGCGCGCGCGTGAGCTCCTGTCGTTCGGATTCGGTGATGAGGCGCAGTTCGCCGGGAGTGAGCCCGCCGAGGCGTACCGGCCCGTATCCGACACGGATCAGGCGCAGGACGGGATGACTGATCGCGCCATACAGACGGCGAACCTCATGGTGTCGCCCCTCCCCAATCGAGATGAAGCTCCACTGACCCGGGTCCATGTCACCACCGCGCACATCTTCTGGAAGATCGTCATCGCGGTGAACACCGCGTGCCTCGATCGCATGTGCCCAGCCATCGGTGAGTCGAATGCCTGCGCGCAGCCGTTGAAACTCGGCCTCCGCAACCATCGCCTTCGTTGCCGCGGCATAAGCTCGACGCAGACCGGCACGAGGGTGCGCGAGTGGCGAGACGACGCGACGCTCCTCTGTCAGCAGCAGCAGCCCTTCGCTCTCGCGATCGAGCCGCCCGATTGAGAGCATGCGCGCGGCGCGCTCGGCGCCGAGCGCAGGCGTTAACGCTTGTGGGAGGGTCACGGTGGCGTAGGGATCAGCGTGCGTGGTGGTGACGCCCACCGGTTTATACCAGGCGAACACCTCTGCGCCACCCAACTCGTCCCCACTCTCCGCAGAGGGGCGCGGCTTCGCTACGAGTGCTTTGCCGTCCAGCTCAAGGGGGGCGAGCGCGTCCAGTCGCTCCCCCAGCGCCACGGCGCGCCCCGCCGAAGTGACGCGATTTCCGGCGATGGCCGTGTCGGCACCGCGACGAGAGAGGCCAGAGCGTTCGGCAACAAGGACGTTGACCCGAATCAGATCAGTCAGTTGCGGCGTCCTCTTGCGCAGGGGTGCTCGGCGCTCCAGTAGCTACATCAGTTTCGTCGCCACGCGCTGTTGAAGAGTCAAGGGCCTCACTGCGCAGATCAAGGTGACGAAGTGCCTCGGCATCGCCCTCAAGCGCCGGAAGATCGGCCAGCGAGCCGAGGCCGAATCGGCGGAGGAACTCAAGCGTCGTCGCGTAGCGAATCGGCCGCCCGGCAGTCTCCAAACGTCCGGCCTCCTCGATGAGCCCGCGCTCAAGGAGCACGCGAAGGGCGTAGTCTGCATCGACCCCGCGAATCTCTTCGATGCCGCCCTTGGTGACCGGCTGGCGATAGGCGATGACGGCGAGCGTCTCTAGCGGGGCGGCCGTGAGGTCAGAGCCTCCGGTGCCGACCCAGGCGAGCACCGCTCGCGCCTGATCTGCGCCACTAGCCAGCTGCAGCTCGTCGCCATGGGTGATCAGGGTGATACCGCGCTGCGCAAGGTTCGTGGTGAGCGCCGTTACGAGACGATCGAGATAGGACTTCGACGCCTCAAGGAGCTTCGCAGCCTCTCGCCGGCTGATAGGACGATCAACGACGAAGAGGAGTGCCTCAAGATCTTCGACCGTGGCCACCCAAGGCGCTGCGGCTACGCTCTCTCGTTCATCGCTCATTCGCTCACCCCCTGCAGAATTGTGATTGGTCCCCACAGCGCATCTTGACGCACCTCGACCTCTCGCCGCTTGGCGAGTTCTAGGAGGGCTAAGAATGTCACGGCGATGAGCGATCGGTCCTGCCGGTCGCCGAGAAGGGTCTCCAGATCCACCCCCACCGCGCCGCTCAGCCGGACCGCCTCACGGATGGCCGACAGACGTTCGCCAATGGAGATCTTTATTCCGACAGGAACTGTGGAGAGGGCGGCGAGCGGCTTGCGTCGCAGGGCGATGCGCACCATCGCGCGTAGGAGCCGCTTCGGGTCTGACTTCGTTGGCACGATTGGCTCTACTGGCGCCGCCTTCGGGCCAGGCAGCTGGCGCGTTGGGGGCTCGCGGTACCAGAGCGGCTGCGTCAGACGATCACCCAAGACCCGCGCCGCATCACGGAAGACCCGGTAACGCAACAGCCGAATGCGCAGCGTATCGGCCTCATCCTCAACGTCGAGATCATTCACCAGATCTGGAGCGGCAGCGATCGGACGTGGCAAGAGTGCGCGGCTCTTGAGCACAATGAGCTGCGCCGCCACCGAAACGAATGACGAAAGTGTTTCTAGGCGATCGTCAGGAATCTCAGCGAAGTAGCGCAGGAACTCATCAGCAAACCCCGCGAGTGGAACACGACGCACATCCAACTCATCGCGCTCAATCAGGGCAAGCAGCAGGCCGTACGGACCGCTGAACTCCCCGAGCGCCACGTATGAGCGCGTTCGTCCGAAGAGCCCGCCCTGCTCCCTGCGGAAGATAACCCCCTCAATGTCGGGGACCGATGGATCAGGGAGCTCGAAGCCCTCTGCGATGCCGCGACCACTCATCGCGTCACCCCGCTATCAAGATCAAGGAGCAGACGAACGCGTGCATCAATTCCAGCGGCCCGCCCTCGGTGAGCGGCGCGCGACTCCTGGCGCGCCAGCTCCTGAAGGATCGTGATGGTGACCCTCGGAGCGCCAAGCTTGGCAGCAAGCGTCGGTGCGACCGATGCGTGGAGGCGCAACGTCTGTCGTGCACGTGCGAAGGGGCCACGTGCTCGCCCTGTGACCGGTGAGCCCTCAAGCACATGGATCACACGGGGCAGAAGAGCGACGTGTCCCTTGGGGAGGTCGTGAAGGAGTGCTGCGAGCTGGTCATCGCCTTTCGCGCCGAGGCGCCGAAGGCTGGCTGCGGTACGGGTTGCAGAGGCCTGGTCGGCTGGGTGCGCAGCGGCGAAGGCGCGGCGCGCTCGCGGTGTCGCTCGTAGGGCTCGGAGGTGCGCCTCGCCCTCTGCACCGACCGGCTTGACGAGGCCGAGGCGGGCCACCTGCTGACGGCCGACCGCCTGAAGGTGCGAAAGCACCTGCTGGAGTCGGTGGGCACTAGTCACAGCATTCACACCTGAATCCTACCGCCTCGCGGGCTGCCTAGGCCCGCGGGTGGGCCTTCCGATACGAATCCCGCACGTGGCTCCCGAGGAGGTGGGTGTAGAGCTGGGTCGTTGCGATGTCCGCATGGCCGAGGGGTTCCTGCACCACACGGAGGTCTGCCCCGCCATCGAGGAGGTGCGTCGCAAACGAGTGGCGCAGCGTGTGGGGGTGGATCTCGCGTCCGAGGCTTGCCGCCACGGCAGCAGTACGAATCGCAGACCAGGCCGACTCTCTACGCAAGCGCACGCCGCCGCGCGCCAAGAGGAGCGCCTTCGGCTCTGGGGCAGATCCGCTCGTCCGGCTCGGCGCCTGCTGATGAATCGCACGTCCGTGACCGAGGTAGGCCTGAATCGCATCATGCGCCGGCTCACCGATGGGGACGATGCGCTCCCGTCGACCCTTACCGAAGAGCCTTACTGAACCGTCGTCTAGATCGAGGGAGTCTAGGTCCAGATCAACGATCTCACTGACGCGACCACCCGACCCGTAGAGGAGTTCACCGAGTGCGCGGTTCCGCGATGCATTCGCACGAGCGATGTCGCTCTCATCGGCGGGAGTGCCCAGCGCCGTCAGTAGACGTTCAACCTCTTCTACGCCCAACACCGTTGGCAGGGTACGTCGCGATCGCGGCAGATCGATCTCATCACTGATGGAGCGCGCGATGATCCCTTCGCCCTCAGCGAATCGATAGAGAACGCGCAGCGCTGCAGCTCGCCGCCGCATGGTGGAGAGTGCGTTGCCAGGCTGGGCGATCCACTCCTGCGCCGCCTTGGCCGAACTCTTCCAGGCACCGCTCGCGCCGAGTGATTCCGCAAACGACTGGTAGTCCCCGCGGTAGGCGGCGAGGGTGCGAGGCGCGAGGTTTCGTTCTACTCCGAGATAGAGGATGCAGGAGTCAATCAGGCGATCAATCTCGCTCCGTGACGCCGTGGGCATTAGCGGCCGCGACGTGCGTTGGCCAAGAGTTCGTTGGCGGCGGCGGTTGCGCCGCTGCCAGCCCCCTCGCCGGCCAGCATTGCGGCAAGCTCTACCACCCGCTCCTCGTCGGTAAGGCGCTGCACCTGCGTCAGGGTGCGACCACCCACCTCACGCTTTGAGACGCGCAGGTGAATGTCGGCTTGCGCCGCCACCTGCGGCAGGTGCGTGACGCAGAGGACCTGGTGCTGCGCGGAGATGCGGCGCAAGCTTCGACCGAGGGTCTCCCCCGCTCGCCCGCCGAGTCCCGCATCAATCTCATCAAAGACCAGGGTGCGCGCCTCACTTGCATCACTGAGCGCCTCTTCAATCGCCAGTGAGACGCGACTCAACTCACCGCCAGAGGCGATCTTGGCAATGGGTCCGGCTGGCTCGCCCGCATTCGGGGCAAACATGAACGAGACGTCGTCTCCGCCCCCCTGATCAACGGCGCATGGCACCCCCTCAACGAGTGGATCGCCATCTGTGCCGCCGCGGGGCGCAAGCGGGATCGCGAAGCTTGACGGCAGGTCGAGCGCAGTCAGTGCCGCGTTCACCGCCGATGCCAGCGTGGCGGCGCCGGCACGTCGCACGGTTCGGAGCGCAGTGGCGGCCTCGCCAATGCGTGCGTTGAGCGCAGTGAGCTGCTCGATAATCTCGCTCCGGCGCTCCTCTGCGCCATCGAGTCGCGACACCTCCTCGCGTGCGCGCGTGAGCGCGACAAGGAGGCCCGCCTCGTCGGTGCGGAAGCGTCGCTGCAGCGCCAGCAGGAGCGCCAGCCGATCCTCAAGCTCACCCAGGCTGCGCGCACCTCCCGCGAAGGGTGTGAGTCCCGCCGCCTCGCGCCCAAGGTCGTCGATCTCAATGGAGAGTGCGCTGATCCGCTCTTGCAACGCTGCGGCGTCGCCATCAAGCCGAGCCAACTCTCGCGCGATCCGCTCAGCGATC
Source organism: Chloroflexota bacterium (assembly GCA_026389535.1). Lineage (GTDB taxonomy): Bacteria > Chloroflexota > Limnocylindria > Limnocylindrales > Limnocylindraceae > Limnocylindrus. The sequence goes on along the minus strand of JAPLHR010000066.1, from coordinate 8,445 downwards.
GCCGCACGGGCTCGCAAGCCGCTGCGGTCCTCGTTCAACGCCTCCCGCAGCTCGTCATGCAAGGCAGAGATGCGCTCGCTATTTGAGGCGCGACGCAACTCCTCCTTGAGCTCCGCCTCTTCGCCCTCGCGAACCTCGGCGGCCTCAAGATCGTCTCGCTCCGTGCGCGCAACTTCCAAAAGGGCGAGACGACGCGCGTCATCGCCACCGAGGCCTTGGAGCTCCTCGTGCAGGGTGCCGCGCTGCTGAATGAGGCTGGCGACCTCGGCACGATGCCCCTCGGCCTTCGACCAGCGGTCGAGCAGCTCGCGCTGCCGCCCAGGGTCACCGAGGCGCTGCTGGTCATGTTGGCCATGAATATCAATGAGTGGGCCGATCTCGCCAGCGAGGCGGCCGATTGTCACCAACTCGTCGTCAATGCGGGCAACGGAGCGCCCCTCGGCGTACACCTCACGAACGGCGATCTGGTCGCGACCCTGCGCTGAAAATTGCAGATCGACACGGAGGCGGTCGGATCCGGCGCGTACAGCCCCTGAGTCTCCGCGGCCACCGCGCGCGAGCGCGAGAGCGTCAACGAGGAGTGACTTCCCCGCCCCAGTCTCGCCGGTGAGCACGGTGAGGCCGAGCCCAAATTCCACACGAACCGCATCGATGATCGCGAGGCCCGCCACACCAAGCTCGCGAATATGCGAACTCTTCGGCGCACTCACCGTGGGAGGAGGTCGACCTTCTGGCGGACCAGATCCCAGAATGGGGCGGCGCCCTGCAGTTCAACAAAGTTGATTGGCTGCTCTGCTTCAGTCACGGAGACGCGATCGCCAATCTTGAGTGGCTGATCGATCCAACCGTCAATAGAGACCACCGCATCTTCGCCCTGCACCACCGTACAAGTTACGGTTTGTGTTGCAGAGACGGTGACGGAGCGCAGCGTTGCAAGATACGCGGCAATCGGCGTCACGATGAGGTTTCGACTCGTAGGCTCAAGGATTGGACCGCCGGCTGAGAATGAGTAGCCAGTTGAGCCGGTTGGCGAGGAGACGATCACGCCGTCAGCGATGTAAGTGGCCAGGTGGCTCTCACCGACGGCGACATCGAGTCGAAGGACGCGTGGAAGGCGACCGCGAGCGACGACCACGTCGTTCAGCGCGTCAAGCTGTTCGGTGCGCCCGTCACCGTGGTGAATGGTCGCGCGGAGCGCCATGCGTGGCTGCGTCGTCCAGCGCTTGGCATGGAGGGCGTCGAGGGTCGGCTCAATCTGGAACGCCTCAGCGCGCGCAAGGAAACCGATCTTGCCAAGGTTGACGCCGAGTAGCGGGGTGGTGGTACCGGCGACGGAAGAGGCGGCACGCAGGAAGGTGCCGTCGCCACCGAATGAGATCAGGACCTCGGTGCCAGGGAGCGCTGACCGCACAGCGGCAACATCTTCGGCCGCATGCCCCCAGCACTCAACGCCGTTCGCGGCACACCAACCGGCGGCCTCATCCCACGCCTCTTGGGCAAGGTCGTTGGTCGGGTTATAGACAAAACCGAAGCGGCGCATGGCTACATCATCGCACATGGGAAACAGCGTTCGCGTTCCCTGCAGGGGGCTGCGGGGCACGGCGAGCGGCGGGGATTACTGGTTGCGCGCGCTCCAGGCGGCCCGGATACGGCGCTCAATCCCAGCCTCGTCGAGGCCGATCAGCGTGCGGAGATCGGCAACGCTGCCGTGGTCAACGAAGCTACCAGCCGGGATCCCGATCGTGGCGATAGAAGCCTTGACGCGGCGGCCAGTTGCCGCTTCGTGCGCTGCGAGCGACTCCACAACGGCACCACCGAATCCACCAGCCTCAACGCTCTCTTCAAGCGTCACGATCAAGTCAGCGGTCTCGCCGTAGCGGCGCACCATTGCGTGATCAAGCGGGTTTGCCCAGATGGCGTTCACGAGCGCGACGGAGATTCCCTCGGCGCGCAGGCGTGCGGCGATCGGCGCGACGCGCTGAATGATTGGCCCAAAGGCCATGATCGCGATCTGGTTCCCCTCTTCGAGCACCTCTGAAACGCCAACAGGCAGGATCGTTGGCGCTACCCCTGGAACGCCCACCACGCTGTCGCGTGGGTAGTGCAGGGCGAATGGGTGATCTTGTGCCAGCGCGGTGCGAACAAGCGAGCGCAGCTGCTGCTCATCCTTCGGCGATGCAACAAGGAGCCGTGGAATCTGACGCTGGGCGGTAAGCATGAACATGCCCTGATGGCTCGTGCCATCTTCGCCAACCAGGCCCGCACGGTCCACCCCGATCAACACCGGCTGATCGTTCTGGCAGACGTCGTGCACGATCTGGTCCCACGCTCGCTGCAGGAAGGTTGAGTAGATCGCGACCACCGGACGACCGCCACCCATGGCGATACCGGTCGCCGCAGCAATAGCGTGCTGCTCGGCGATGCCCACGTCGTAGAAGCGATCTGGATAGGCGGTGGCGAACTTGTCGAGCCCGGTCCCCGTCGGCATCCCTGCCGTAATAGCCACAATGCGCCGGTCGGTCGCAGCGGCGGCAACCACCTCAGCGGCGAAGAATGAGGTGTAGTTCGGTACCTTGGCCGGCGTCGCGATTGGATCCGCACCCGCCTTGCCGTAGCTATCGGTGGCGCCAACCGGAACCTTGGGGAGTGCTGCGCCGTGGAAGGTGATCGGATCTACTTCAGCTGGGCGATAGCCGCGACCCTTCTGGGTACGAACATGCACGATCACCGGGCCGTTCAAGGTGAAGGCCTTCGCGAAGGCCTCTTCGAGTTGCGCTCGGTTGTGCCCATCAAGCACGCCGACATAGGTGATACCGAGGTCTTCAAAGAGTCGTCCTGGCTCTTGCACCAAGGAGACGACGGATCGACGCAAGCTCTTCGACCATGCAGCGAGTTGCGTGCCAACCAGCGGCACGCGCGAGATGGTGCGGTCGTACCAGCCCTTGCTCTCACGCCAACGTCCCGAGAGCTTCACCTTTGAGAGATAGGTGGAGATTGCTCCGACCGTTGGCGAGATGGACATCTCGTTGTCGTTGAGCACGATCAGCAGCGGTGTGCCGCGATCGCCAATATCGTTGAGTGCCTCAAGGCTGAGGCCGCTCATCAGTGCCGCGTCGCCAACGATGACGGCAACCTTCTCGTCGCTCCCGCGAACATCGCGCGCCAGTGCCAGCCCTTGGCCGATCGAGATCCCGGTGCCAGCATGCCCGCCATCGAAGACGTCGTGTGGTGACTCAGTGCGTCGCGGGAAGCCACCGATGCCGCCGAGCTGTCGCAGCGTACCGAACCGCGCAAGGCGGCCAGTCAGCAACTTATGTGGATACGCCTGGTGCCCAGTGTCGAAGACGATGCGGTCCACCGGCGAGTTCATCACTCGATGAAGGGCGACCGTCAACTCCACAACGCCGAGGCTCGGCCCGAGATGCCCACCGGTAACGGCGGTCGTGGCGATGATGGCGGTGCGAAGCTGCTCTGCGATCTGGTCGAGCTCTGCGCTTGAGAGCGCCTTGAGGCCGGCGGGGCCGTCGAGGCGAGCGAGCAGTGAGTCGGCGCCAATGGCGCGCAGTGCGACCCCTTCGTCAGGCATCTTCGTCCTCCTCTTCGTCATCAGTCAGCGCCGTTGATCCATCTGGGAGCAGCTCTTCAACTCGCAGGCGTGCAGCCTGCAACTGTGCCTCAGCGTGCTTCTGGAGCGTGACGCCCCGTTCGTACTGCCCGACTGCGGCCTCAAGATCTGCATCTTTCGTCTCGAGATCATCAACGATGGAGCGAAGTTCCGCAACGGTCGCCTCGAAGGTCGCCGGAAGCGCGGCGTTCGCGTCTGCATGGCGGGTGCCGCGTGCTGGGGTGACCTTACGCTTCGCCATCTGCCACCCCCTTCGCTCGCTCTGTCACGGTTGCCCGAACGGCACCCTTGGCCAGGCGGATATGTAACGACGCCCCAACAGGAGCATCTCGCCAAGAGCGTACCGCCCTTCCCCCATCCCCCGCCACAATCGCGTATCCGCGTGCGAGAACCCGCAGGGGTGAGAGGGCACCGAGAAGGAGGTTCAGCTGCCCGAGAGCGTTCGCCGACCCCTGGAGGCCCGCGAGGGCTGCGCGCGTCAGGTCATCGGAGAGCTGCGCGACGCGCTCTTGCGCTCGCTCGATCCGGTCGAGCGGACTGACATCATCAAGGGCTCGCGCCACCTCGTGCAGGCGACGCTCGGCACGGTCGACAGCAAACGCCAGCGCTCTACCGCCGCGATCACGCAGCCGCGCGACGTCATGCCGCGACTGCAGCAGATCACTCGAAAGTGCGGCGGCGCCGATGCTCGGTGTGCCAGCGCGCAGATCCGCCACCAGATCAGCAAGGGTCACATCCGATTCGTGCCCGACCGCAGAGACGATTGGGGTTGCAGCGGCGGCGATGGCACGCAGCACCCCCTCAACATTGAAGGCACCAAGATCGTCACTCGATCCGCCACCACGCGCCAAGAGCAGCACGCTGATCGCGTCGGGGCGACCGCTGCGTCGCTCCTTCACAGCGCAGGCGTCAATTCGTGCGATCGCCTTGGCGATCTCTTCGGGTGCGCCAGCCCCTTGCACCGCGGTGTGCACAACGACCAAGCGAGCCAGTGGCGCCTCGCGGCGTAGCACCCGCAACACGTCGTGCAGCACAGCGCCAGAGGTGGAGGTGATCAGACCAATGCCGCGTGGCGCATGCGGGATCGGCCGCTTACGGGCCGTATCAAAGAGGCCCTCTGCCTGCAGCGTGCGCTTCAGTGCCTCAAGCTCTCGCGAGAGGAGGCCCATCCCACCCGCTCGCTCCACGGTTGTGGCGACCAGCTGATAGCGGCTCCGCGGGCTATAGAGATCGATGCGGCCACGGACAACAACAATCTCGCCGACCGCTGGCGTCTCTTCACCTGGACGAATCGCTCCGCGGAAGCGAACTACATCGAGTGTGGACTCTTCATCTCGAAGGGTGAGGTACTCATGTCCAGCGGAGCTGCGCATGGCACTCTGCACCTCGCCAACGACAACACAATCGGTTAACGACGGGTCGGCGCTGATGCGCTCCTTAATGCGGGCGGCGACATCGGAGACGCTGAGCGCCTCGACGGGAGCGTCAAACTGATTCAGACGCGCGTCTGGTACTCGCCCGTTCGTGTATCAACGCGAATGACGTCACCCACGCTAACGAAGAGCGGTACCTGGACGACCAGACCTGTCTCGAGGGTTGCCGGCTTTCGTGTGCCAGTCGCCGTGTCGCCAGCGAAGCCGGGATCGGTTTCCGCGACCTTGAGATCAAGGTTGATCGGCAGCTCAACGCCGAGCGTCTCGCCCTCATAGCTGATGCGGTCGAGCTGCAGGCCGTCCTTGATGTAGTCCTTGGCATCTCCAAGCTGCGTAGCGGTGATCACGAACTGGTCGTAGGTCTCTTTATCCATGAAGGTGTAGTCGTCGCCCTCGGAGAAGAGGAACTGTGCCGTGCGCCGCTCCATCGTGGCGCGCGGGAACTTCTCGCCCGCCTGGAAGGTCTTCTCAACGATGGACTGCTTGCGGACGTTGCGGAACTTGATGCGCACCTGCGCAGAGCCACGCCCCATCTTGATGTGGTGATAGTCAAGGATCTGCCAGAGGTCACCCTCAAGCTCAATCACGACGCCCTTCTTCAGTTCACCGGTCGAAATCATTAGCCCTCCTTTGGCAGAGAGTCTCTCTGCAGTCGTCACTAGTTTAGCCGTCAGCCGACGATTAGGGGTTCAGCGGGGAATCGCGTAAGGATCGTGAGACTCTTTGCTGCGGTATTGACTGCGACGAGATCCTCAATACGGATGCCGATCTCGTCTTGAACGTAGATGCCGGGCTCAACACTAAAGACGGTCGGGCTTGGCAGTGCGTCATCCGTCGCACCTCGCGAAAGTGAGGGCGACTCGTGCGTCTGGAGGCCAATCCCATGACCGAGGCCGTGATCGTAAACGTGCGGGGATCCGGCCATGGCAGCGCGCGTGGCGACGTCGCAGGCCCGACCAGAAGGGAGTGGGCCGCCCTGTTCAATTGCCGATCGCAATAGATCAATCGTGGCCGCCTGTCCGCGGTGCACCGCCGTATAGAGCGCAGCGTGCTCCACTGAGGGTTCGCCAACGAAGAGCGTGCGCGTCATATCCGAGCGATAGCCCGCTACCTGTGCGCCGAAGTCGAAGAGGATGACCTCTCCGGCACGGAGTTCACGTGTGCCTGGATTTCCGTGCGGGAGTGCAGCATTGCCGCCGGCAAGCGCAGCAACATCAAAGGCGAGGGCCTCAGCACCCCCTTCGCGCATGGCACGCTCTAATGACCAGGCAAGCGCGGACTCTGTCACGCCAGGCCGAATCTGATCGAGGATTCCCGCGAGTGCCCGATCGGCAACAGCACACGCTGCCGCGATGCGCTCGATCTCTGACACCTCTTTCACCGCTCGAAGTGCTCTCCCCCACCCGCGGATGCTGCGGAGTTCTACTCCGGGCACCGCCTCTGTAATGCGCTCCCAGATGGCGTGGCGCACCTCTTGAGCGTCGAGTCCGAGCTGACGTGCGCCATGGTTGTGCAGCCATGTCGCAATTGCCGCACCCACGTCGCTGCCGTAGTCAATATGTTCCGCATCGGGCGCCTCCCGCTGCGCCTGGATGATGTAACGCGAGTCGACAAGAAGGGCGAGTGCATCGGCACTCATGAGCAGCCAGCCACTCGAACCTGAGGTCGGCTCCTCATTCGGTCCAAAGCAGATCCCCGCAAAAAATCGAGCATCCGCGTGACTCGTAAGCAGGAGGGCGTCGATCCCTTCGCGAGCCATGCGCTCACGTAGTGCTGCTACGCGGGTTGGACGAGCCTGACGATCCGCATCGAGCCAGCCCGCGAGCACCGCGGGGCTTGGAGGAGCGGCAAAGTCCGAAGGGATTGGGAGTGAGGAGTGCTTCATGGACGGAACCCGTAAAACGCTGCCCAGCGTAGATGCTCCGCGTACGTCTTGCTATAAACAGTTGCCCCGTTACCGCCAGGGATCGCAATGAAATAGAGCTCCTTGCGGCTGCTGTCTGGGTTTCGTGCGGCTGCGATTGACGCTGCACTCGGCGTGCAGATCGGTGCAGGAGGCAAGCCGCGGCGCGAGCGGGTGTTCCAACGCTGCAAGTCACTGGGGATTGATGGTGAAGAGGCCACATTGTAGATGCCGGGTGGGATAGCCCAGAAGAGATAGTCCTTCCAGCTCGCGATCTTGAGCTGCCGTAGTGCTGCGCTATCAATCATGTAGATCAGCGTGACATCTGAGCCGAGCCCCATCCCGACCGTCTGGCGATAGGCAAGCACACCGGCAATCCGTGCACGTTCAGAATCAATCGCTGCTTCGCGCTCGACGATTGAGGCAAGTGTGAGGACCTCAGCAAAGCTTCGACCATCAGCCGCTGCGCCACGCAACTCTTCGGGCACACTCTCGGCAAATCGATCAATCAACATCCGCACGAAGCCATTAGCGGTCGTGGAGAGCGGGACACTGAACACGCCGGTGCCAATACGGCCTTCGAGTGAATCTTTTAGTTTCAGGTCAAGCCACGAGTAGTCAGCGCGAATATCCTCGGGCGGGTTACGGAGAATCAACTCAACACTTGCTGGCGTAAAAGGAAGATCGAGTGTGCTGAGCTTCGCGATCACCTGTTCGAGGCGGATTCCTGCACGCAGGGCAACAGCGACCGTTGGCTCGCGATACGGATTCGTCAGCGCCGTCGCAACCTCGGTGGGGGTCATAGAGGCTGCGACCTTGAACGTGCCGGCCTGTAGTTTTCCGTCGAGACCGGCGGCGCGTACCGCATAGATAAAGCCAATTTCGTCGGCGATCAACCCAGCATTGAGCAGCTGGCTGGCGATAGCGGCGGTCCCGGTTCCTGCGGCAATCTCCACCGTTACCAAGGTGGTGTCACTTCCGGCAGGTTCGGTTGTGCGGGTGCCGAGGCGCTCTTGAATGATGTCGCTAATAATCGGCAGCGTGGCGATCCCTGGTGAGCGCACACCCGCTGTGACTAGCGTGTCACCAATGAGTGGTGGAGCGGCAACACGGAAGAGCACTGCAGCGATGAGGACTCCTGCAACGACACGCACGAGGGTAGTTCTGCTCATTTGGTTGACTCCCGCACGTCAACGGCCAGAGTGGTTGGATCGACGAGCAGCTCTGGATTGAGAGCATCTTCAAGGATCAGCCGTGCCGCTTCTTGATCAACAGCAGCGCGACGGGCCTCACGTCGGGCTGGACCTGGTGCGCCGCCGTTGCTTCCCCGTGCTGCTCGGCCGAGCGATGCCTCGGCGCGCTGCGACGAGTAGCGCTCATCAACGAAGGTGATCGGCAGCTGCAACGCGTGAGCCACCTCGGTCGCCCAGCGCAGGGTTGCGGTCGCCTGAGGGCCGACGCTCCCATCACTGTTGAGTGGTAGG
>JAPLHR010000010.1 GCA_026389535.1 Chloroflexota bacterium | reverse complement strand
TCGCATACTCGCCCACTGGCGCGCCAAACACGTTGATGCTGCCACTCCATGGCTGCATGAGTCCGGCGATGCACTTGATCAGCGTGGACTTTCCGCCACCATTCGGTCCAAAGATTGCCGTGAGCGATCCAGTCTGCAGGGTGAGGTTGACGTTTGAGATTGCTGCGCGATCCCCGTAGCCCGCGGTAACGCCGGAAATGGTGACAGCCTGGCCACCAGCACGCTCGGCAGCCAGGCTGTCTTCGTTAACTGATGGTGACACTGAGGTTGAACTCATTGCACCATCATCGCACTACTTGAACGAGGCGAGAATGGCGTCCGCATTCTTCTGCATTGCCCCAACATAGGTGTCGGCGGGCGCTGCACCGAGCGCGTCCGAGTAAAGGTCCTCGAGCACGACCGCTCCAGTCTCTGCAGCGATCTGATCCAAGACCTTTGAAGGGAACTGCACCTCGCTAAAGATGGAGGTCACCCCAGCGGCACGGATCGCCTCAATGAGTGCTGCGATCTCTTGGGCCGATGGGTCTTGCCCTGGCGCCTCGACTGCAACACCCACAATGGTGATTCCGTACGCACGGGCGTAGTAGCCAAATGCGTCATGGAACGTCACGATCTTGCGCTTCTCAGCGGGGATCGCGGCATATTTCGCCGCAACATCATTCTTTAGTGCGGTGAGCTGATCAACGCCCTCACCGAACGCCAGTGCAATACGATCTGCCAAATCGGCACGATCGTCTGACACGCGCTTGGCGATGCGCTCCATGTAGAGCTGAGCGCCAGCCGGATCAAGCCAGATGTGTGGATCTGTTCCACCGTGGCCATGCTCATCCGTTTCGCCCTCTTCAGCACCAGCTTCGTGCTCTTCCTCAGTGCTCTCGATGTACTCAAAACCGGTTAGGTCTTCACCAAGCTCGAGAACGTCGGCTTCAGTCTTTCCAGCGCCCTCAAGCAGCGTGAGTACCCACTCATCAAGTCCGAGCCCGTTCATCACAATCAGGTCGGCGTCGGTGAGCTTTTGCGCATCGGCAGGAGATGGCTCAAACGTGTGAACGTCAACCCCTGCAGGAACAATGGTGTTGATCGTCACGGTGTCGCCGAGCGCAAGCTTGGCGATGTCTGCGAAGACGCTCGTCGTGGCGAGCACGACATAGTCGGGTCCGTTTGATGGCGATGCTGAGGCGGAACTGCCACCGCAGGCGCCAACGGTCAGCGCGATAGCCGCCACAAGTGCCGCCGCGCGACGCTGTGCGATTGATCCGATACTTAGTCTCATTAGAACTTTCTCCTTAACGCTTGGCTGGATGTTCCAGCTTGTTGAAAAACAGCCCTACCTAGTTGGCAGAGCGGCAGTTGGGGCAGCGGCCGAACAGTTCGAGCCGGTGCGATTCAATAGTGAAGCCACTGCGACGAGAGGCCTCTGAGGTCACGGCATCAATGCCGCAATCCTCCACCTCTGCGATTGCCCCACAGGCCACGCAGACCAGGTGGTGGTGATGTGACGGCTCACACGGCACGTAGGCGTGCCGGCCATCTGGCAGGTCAACGCGCTCAACGAGTCCCTGCTCGGCGAGCAGGTCGAGGAGGCGGAAGATGGTGGCGCGACCAACGCCGAGGCGTCGCTTACTTGCGTCGGCGATGAGGTCGGCCGCCGTGAAGTGGCCGTTGCGCTTGGCAATGAGCGCCGCAATCTCACGGCGCGGACCGGTAAGGCGGACCCCCGCCTGGTCTAACGCTCGCAGCAGCTCATCGCTCATGGGGGGAGGCTAGCACACAATGAGACCAAGTATCAACACCCCGTTCTGGGGGTGCTTCGACCTGCCAACTTTGGGCGGGCTGGCCAATTGGGCGGTGCGGGTATGATCCATCTATGAGCATCATCAAGAACGCACTCGGGATCGGCGCAGTTGTCCTATCGGTGGGGCTCGTCGTGCTCCTCCTCTCCGGCTCCTTCAGCGGCAAGCCAACCGCAAGCGACTCCTTTACCCCCGTTGCGCCAATCTTTACTCCAGCCGCTGAATTCAGCGTCGGCCGGGGAATTGGTGCGGTTGACGCCCCAGTCACCCTTGAGGTGTGGACCGACTTCCAGTGCCCAGTCTGTGGCGCATGGGCGAACGGCAGTGAGCCACTCCTCTACGAGAAGTACATCACTGACGGAAAGCTACGCATCGAGCATCACTTCTGCGCCTTCCTCGGCGAAGAGTCATTCACCGCCGCTGTTGGTGCGGTGTGCGCCGATAAGCAGAACAAGTTCTGGTCATACCACTCGTACCTCTTCGCAAATCAGCACGGCGAGAACGAAGGCGGCTTTAGTGCGCCTCGACTCCGTATCCTTGCTGGCGCAGCAGGTCTGGATCTTACGCAGTGGGACTCATGCATTACCGACACCACCATTCGCGCCGATGTTGAAGCAGAGAGCGCAGCGGCTCGTGCCGCCGGCGTAAGCGGCACACCAACGCTGAAGCTTGGCGACTGGATGCAAGCGGGTATCCCAGCAGAGGCTGACATCTACAAGCGCATCGACGCCGCACTCAAGCCGTAGCCACATGCGTGCCGCACGGTTCGGCGTCGTCATCTCCGCCATCGGAACAGTCATCGCGACGTATCTCCTGGCCATTCGATTCGCGGGGATCCCTGCAATTTGCGGCCCAGCACTCGGGCCATTCGGCGGCTGCGCCAAGGTGGAGGCATCGGTCTACTCGAGCATCGGCCCAAT
>JAPLHR010000022.1 GCA_026389535.1 Chloroflexota bacterium | reverse complement strand
TGGTGAAGACCCCTCGTGTTCATCCAGCTCGGCCCCGCATTGATGCTGCACTCGACGAACTCACCGATGGAGGGCTCGCCCTCATCTGCGGTAGTGCCGGGTACGGCAAGAGCAGCGCCGTCGCCGCGTGGGGCATTCGCGCCGACCGACCGATGCGGTGGTTGCGGGCAAGCCGCGGCCTCGGTGATGCCCTGCATCTCGCCGCCGATGAGGATGATGGCGTGCGCTTGCCACGCCTCGCACGAGCGGTTCGCCAGCAGCAGTCGGCGGCGGTATCTGCGGCGGCGCTGATTACCGATCTCGCCGCACCGCACCGCGAACTGATCCTCGTCATTGACGACGCCGACGCATTGGCTGAATCGATAGAGGGCCTGGAATTTCTGCGTTCACTAGCGGAGCGCGCGCCTGACCGATCCCGTGTCGCGCTGATCGGGCGCCGCGTTGCGCAGTTGCGCCTCATTGCGGCGCGCGCAAAGCGGCAGGTAATGCACATCGGTGCGGCGGCGCTACGTGTAACGCCGCGGCAGACGCGACAGATTGCCGAGGCTAAAGGTTGGAGCGGTGCGCCGACGGCGCTCGAAGAGGCGCGACGTGCGGCGGCGGGAAACGGCGGCATCCTTGCAACGTGGCTTGATCAGATGCGTGAGGGCGGCGACCGCACCGAGCTCGATGAGTTCATCCGGCGCGATGTCGTCGGCGGTAGTGGCCCACTCCTCGCCCGACTCGCCCGCCCAGCAGGAGAGGAGGCGAGCCCCGAGCTGCTCCGCACGCTGTGGGAGGAGGGGCTCCTCATCGCCCCCGCCGATCAAGACGAGCTCGGCGAATCGTACTGGACGATCCCTCGATTCATTGCCGAGACGCTCAATCTTCCACAGGTGCTCGGCACAGTGCCGAACGGCTCTGAGGTCACGCCTGCAGCCTCGATCGCGCCACGTGTGCTGAGCCCCGTTGCTGTCGTTCACGACTTGGGGCCGCTCAGCATTGAGGCTGCGGGGCGAACGATTGAAGGAACCTCCATTCGTCCACGCTCGGTCGCGCTGTTGCACTATCTCGCCACACGACCCCGACACGCCGCAACACGTGATGAGGCAATTGATGCACTCTGGCCCGAAGCAGAGGCGCAGGCCGGACTGAACTCACTCAACCAGGCGATCTATCACCTACGGCGCGCGCTCGACCCCGACTACGATCTCGCGCTTCAAAGAGGAACGCCAACGCCGTACATTCGCCATGAGGCCGAGATGGTGACGGTCAACCTTGATCTCGTCACCTTTGATTCGGCTCGATTACGGAGCACACTTGATGCGGTGCGGCGTCGTGCACGGGTTGACCAGATCGACGATCTCCTCGACTCGTACCTTGGGCCATTCGGCGTTGAAGTTCCGTTTGAGCCGTGGGCGGAGCAGCACCGAAGCGCGCTTGACGTGGGAATTTTCGCGATCGTTGAGCGTGAGATGGTTGCCGCATATTCTGTTGGCGATATCGATCGCGCGATTGATCTCGCCCTTCGTGCCGTGCGCATCGACCCAACAGATGGCGCAATGTTAGAACACTTGGCGCTGCTGTTGGAAGAGAGTGGCTCGATTGCCGGTGCGCGACGAGCGGCGGCGCGAGCCGTTTCAGCGTTGCGCGAAATGGATATTGCGCCGAATCCGGCGCTGCAACGACTTAGCGCGCAGCCGCAGCGCGTTCAGCCTGCGCTGCAGCAATGATGGCCGCAACGGCAGAGAGGATCACGGTGAGTCCGTAGAGCAGGCACCAGCCGCACCATGCGCCGATGACAAACGCTTGAATTGCGATGAGAACGAGCTCAATGGCGGCGCCGACCACTGCTGCAAGCACCCAGATGTTCAGTGAGATTGTTGAGCGCGTACGTAGGTAGTGCACCGATGCAAAGAGCAGTACCAGTGAGCCAACAACGCCGACCAGCGCAATGGGAATTGGGCCGATGCTTGAGTAGACCGATGCCTCTACCTTGGCGCAGCCACCGAACGGTCCGAGTGCTGGGCCACAAATTGCGGGAATGCCTGCGTATCGAATGGCGAGGAGATACGTCGCGATTGCAGTCCCGATAACGGAGATTACGACGCCGAACCGTACGGCACGCATGTGGCTACGGCTTGAGGGCGTCGTCAATGCGCTTGTAGATGTCGGCCTCTGCTGGGATGCCCGCCTGCATCCAGTCGCCAAGCTTCAACGTTGGTGTACCGGTGACGCCGGCGGCGCGTGCCGCTGCGCTCTCCGCCTCAACATCGGCACGAATCGTGGTGTCGGTAATGCAGCTGTCCCAGGCTGTGAGGTCGACACCTGCGGCGCCAGCAAGGATACGGAGTCGAGGCGCGCTAAAGCCGCCCTCGTTCTCACCGTGCTGATTTGCAAAGAGGTTCGAGTGGTATGACCAGAACTTGTCCTGCTTATCGGCGCATACCGCGCCAACCGCGGCGGTGAATGACTCTTCGCCGAGGAAGGCGAAGAAGTGATGCTCGATGCGCAGCTTTCCGTCAGTGATGTACTTCTCGTAGAGGAGTGGTTCACTGCCGTTGGCCCATGCGCCACAGACTGGGCACTGGAAGTCGGTCCACACCTCAAGGGTGACTGGGGCGTCAACCGCACCAATTCCCCGGCCGACGCTGAATTCAGCGGCTGGAGTAAAGATTGGCGC
>JAPLHR010000050.1 GCA_026389535.1 Chloroflexota bacterium | reverse complement strand
GAATCCCACCCGGCTCACCAGTGAAGACTGGCGTTCCTTTCGAGACGATCCAGAGAGATCGCAGATGGCCCTGTGAGGCCGGAGAGGAGTACAGGTGAACGAGCGCGCAATTCGAAGCCTCGCACCCTATCGCCGCTCCCTCATTCCCCTCCCTGAATCTGCATCTGTTGTTGACGCGCGCATCGGCGATCATGGGCCAGCACTCCTCACCCTTGAAGATGGCAGCGTCTTCCCTGGCGTCTCGTGGGGCGCACCAATCGCCTCGGGTGGCGATCTCGTGATGAACACCAGTCAATCTGGCTACCAAGAGATCTGCACCGATCCAAGCTACGCCGGGCAGGTCGTACTGATGACCTATCCGCTCATCGGCAACTACGGTCGACTGATCGCCGACGACCAGAGCACGCGACCATGGCTACGCGGACTCGTGGTTGCACACGCCACCGCTGCGATCAGTGACGACGCTGCGCAACTCGCGGCACTGCTGCGCGCGCACAACGTGCCAGCGATCGCTGGCGTGGAGACGCGCAGCCTTGCACGACGCTTGCGCGAGACGGGCGCCCAGCGCGCCCGCATCTCTGCGCCGTGGGAGAGCGACTTCGAGGCCGCCGTTGCGGCGACCAAGCTGATCACACCGTGGGAGAGCGAAGACTTTGTTGCGCAGGTCTCGCCAACCCGCGTTGAGACCTACGGCGACGCCAACGAGCCACTGGTCGTGGTCGTGGACTTCGGGCTGAAGTCCAATATCGTTCGCGCGCTGCGATCACGCGGCCTGCGCGTGCGCGTGCACCCACACAACACTTCGAGCAGCGACCTCTTAGATGGGGGACCGGTCGGCGTGGTGCTCTCGCCTGGCCCTGGAGACCCGGCGCGACTCACTGGACCCGTTGCACTGGCGCGCGAGATCATCGCCACGGGGCGACCGCTGCTCGGCATCTGCCTTGGGCATCAGATCGTGGCGCGCGCCGCCGGTGCCGAGACGAAGCGACTCGCGTTCGGGCATCACGGTGCGAATCATCCAGTGCGCGACCTGCCGAGCGGCCGTGTGTATGTAACGGCGCAGAATCATGAAGTTGAGGTGGTTGGCGGCACACTCCCTGCGGACTCTGGCTTCGAGGTGAGCCAGATCAACTTGAACGACGGCTCCGTTGAGGGGCTGCGACACCGCGAGCTGCCGATTGAGACGGTGCAGTATCACCCCGAAGGTTCGCCAGGCCCACTCGACGCCACGCCAGTCTTTGATCGCTTCATGTCGGCGATTGCGCAGAGCGAGCGATGAGCACCAAACCGGCAAGCGTTCTGATCATTGGCTCGGGGCCAGTAGTGATTGGCCAGGCGGCGGAATTCGACTACGCGGGAACGCAGGCGTGTCGCGCCCTGCGCGCCGAGGGGATTCGCACCATTCTTGTGAACTCCAACCCGGCGACGATCATGACCGACCCGTCGGTCGCGGATGTTGTCTACCTCGAGCCACTCACCGTTGAGGTGATCGAGCGCATCATTGAACGCGAGAAGCCTGAGGGGCTACTCGCCGGACTCGGCGGACAAACGGCACTCAACATGGCGGTGGCGCTCGATGATGCCGGCGTCTTCAAACGGCATCCGATTCGCCTCCTCGGCACGCCACTAGCGGCGATCAAGATGGCGGAGGATCGCGAGCTCTTCCGCGAGATGTGCGATCGCATCGGCCAACCAACGGCACCAAGCGCCATGGTGCAGGGGGCAGACGATGCGGAGCGCATGCGGGCGGCGACGGCGGCGCTCGTGCAGATCGGCCTCCCCGCCATCATTCGCCCCGCCTTCACGCTTGGTGGTACGGGCGGCGGCATCGTTGCCACCGAAGAGGAGTACTGGGAGCGCGTGCAGAGTGGCCTGCGCGCCAGCCCGATTCGCCAGGTGATGATCGAGCGCTGCCTCGTCGGCTGGCAGGAGATCGAATACGAGGTGATGCGCGACGCCGAGGACACTTGCATCGCGGTCTGCTCGATGGAGAACGTCGACCCGCTCGGGGTCCATACGGGCGACAGCATCGTGGTCGCCCCCGTGCAGACGCTGCCCGACCCAGTGCACCAGCGCCTGCGCACCGCCTCGCTCGACATCATCCGCGCCCTCGGAGTGGAGGGGGGCTGCAACGTGCAGTTGGCCCTCTCGCCCGACTACACCGAGTACGTGGTGATCGAGGTGAACCCGCGCGTCAGCCGCAGCTCGGCGCTCGCCAGCAAGGCGACTGGCTATCCGATCGCACGTGTGGCGGCGCAGATCGCCATTGGTCGTACTTTGCGCGAGATCCCGAACGCCGTCACACGTACAACCGTCGCCGCCTTCGAGCCCGCCCTCGACTACATCGTGGTGAAGCTGCCGCGCTTCCCGTTCGACAAGTTCCCTGGCGCCGATCGCCTCCTCGGCAGTCAGATGAAGGCGACTGGCGAGGTGATGTCGATCGATCGCACCTTTGGTGCGGCACTCAATAAAGCCCTGCGCTCGATGGAGCAGTCGGGGAGTGGCCCAACGGCAGAGGAGGCCTCATGGGAGGCCGATCTGGCGCCGATCATCGCGAGCAACGATGCCGCGGCGCTGCGCCACTTCTTGCGCCCATCGGACTCGCGACTCTGGCGACTCTTTGCGGCGATGCGCCGTGGCGTTTCGGCAGACCAGATTCACACCGCCACGGGGATCACGCGCTGGTTCCTCGCCGAGTTTGAGCGCCTCATCGCCATTGAACACCGCGTGCGTGCCGCGGGCCAGACGCTGATCGGCCCCGATCCCGCTTCGGTCTCGCTGCTCGCCACGGCGAAACGTTCCGCAATCGGTGACCGCGACCTTGCGCTGATGAGCGGCGTGTCGGAGCCGCGCATCGCCCAGCGCCGCTCGCAGCTCGGCTTAACGCCCGGGTACGCGATGGTCGATACCTGCGCCGCGGAGTTTGCCGCCGCCACGCCCTACTTCTATTCAACCTACGCCGCAGCTGGCTCACCGCCAGAGGCGCCGCCGGTGCCGCGAAAGGCGGCGATGGTGATTGGCTCAGGGCCAGTGCGCATTGGGCAGGGGATTGAGTTTGACTACTGCGCCGTGCGCGCTGCGGAGCGGCTGACGGAACGCGGCTGGTCGGCGGTGATGGTGAACAGCAATCCCGAAACGGTCTCGACCGACTTTGACGCGTCGACGCGCCTCTATTTTGAACCGCTCGATGCGGAATCAATCATGGAGATCGTTCGTGCTGAATCGCCCGAGGGTGAGACAACGCTCCCCGCCTTTGTGCAGTTCGGCGGGCAGACGCCGCTAAATCTTGCGGCGCCGCTCGCTGCGGCGGGTGTGCCGCTCCTCGGCGCCTCACTCGAAGCGATCGATGAGACCGAGGATCGCGTGCGCTTCGCCGCACTCCTGGATCGACTCGGTATCTTGCAGCCCGAGGGCGGCCTGGCACGCAGTCGTCAAGAGGCGATCGATCTGGTGGAGCGCATTGGCTATCCGGTGATCGTGCGACCGTCGTACGTGATTGGCGGCCTCGCCATTGACTTCGCCTATTCGCTCCCGGATCTTGAGCGTCAGCTCGACCGCATCGGCGAGATCGGTGATGTTCGCCCGTTGCGCATCGATCGCTTCCTTGAGGGGATCGAGATCGACATTGATGCGGTCACCGACGGTGAGACGGTGCTCATCCCTGGCCTGCTGGAACACGTCGAGCTTGCAGGGGTGCATTCGGGCGACTCCATCGCCGTCTATCCACCGCAGCGTCTCTCGGCGGCGAAGCAAGAGGAGCTCGCAGGAATCTTCATGCGCCTCGTGCGCGAGATTGGCGTGCGCGGTCTGGTGAACGCGCAGTTCATCGTGCGCGACGAGGGGATCTACCTGATTGAGGTGAACCCGCGTGCGAGCCGAACGGTGCCGTTCATGAGCAAGGTGACGGGGATTCCGATGGTGCCGCTCGCCGTTGACATCGCACTTGGTGACACGTTGGCGTCGAAGGGATACGGACCAGGAATCGCCTCAGCACCAACCGGTGTGGCGGTGAAGGCTCCAGCGTTCAGCACCGCAAAGCTGCGCGGCGTCGAT
>JAPLHR010000069.1 GCA_026389535.1 Chloroflexota bacterium | reverse complement strand
GGCCATGACGGTGAAGGCTTGTGGGAAGGCGACCAGCGACTCGCCGAGGATCTTGCCAGCAAGGATCGTGCGTCGTCCGATCGGCGCCACGAAGATCTCCTGGCTGAAGTCGTTCTCGCGGTCTTCAAGGATGGAGACGAGTCCGAGCGCCGATGACTGCCAGACGCCCTGCGCCAGCTGCCCCGCAAAGATGAACGGGAGCAGATCAATGCCCGGGGACTGGAAGTTCGAGGCGAAGGCCCCGCCAAGTACGCCAATAAAGAGGGCGGGGAAGACCAGTCCGCCAACGAGGCGGATCGGATCGCGCAGCAGCTTGGTGACATCGCGAGCGGCGATGGCCGCCGCAGCTGCCGCCTCACGGCGCAGGCTGAACCGCGTCGTGGTCGAGTAGGTGTTCGGCGTGCTCATCGGCGGAACCCCCGTCGTGGTGCGTCGTCGAGCGGCGACTCTTCGCGATCATCGGCGGTCGCAGCAACGATCTTGAGGTAGGCATCTTCGAGGCTCGGACTGCGCACTTCGAATCGGGTGAGTGGCATCTGCAGGTCGCGGAGCAGTGCGTGAGCCGACTCAGCACCCTTCACCTCGACGGCGAACCCGGCGGAGATTACCTGTGGGGTGTGGCCGAGTCGCTCGATCTCGGCGCCGAGGGCCACACGATCCGCGGCTTCCAGTTCGACGCGCGTCACGCCAGTACCGACACGAAGTTCTGCGGGTGTGCCGTTCGCCACGATCTTGCCGCGGTCAATGATGCAGACCCGATCGGCGATCTCCACCTCGTCGAGGTAGTGCGTGGTGAGCACCATCGTGGTGCCTTCGCTGCGACGAATGGCGTCGAGGTAGCCGGCGACCGAGCGGCGCGACTCTGGGTCAAGGCCCACCGTCGGCTCGTCGAGGAAGAGCACCTGTGGCTTATGAAGAAGCGAGCGCGCGATCTCGAGCTTGCGGCGCATGCCACCGGAATACTTGGAGATCTTCTTGAAGAGGTCATCGCGGTCGAGCCCAACGAGCGCGCCGAGCTCCACGACGCGGTCACGGTACTCCTGAGGCATGAGCGAGAACGATGGGCGATATGCGTATGCGCCGTAGAGGGCGGCGTGGAAGCGGCAATTCTCCTCGCCGGTCAGGGCGCGATCGAGGGACGGTTTCTGGAAGATGATGCCGACGCGGCGGCGAACCTCTGACTGGTCCTGCGCCAGGTCGGCGCCGGCGATCTGCACGCTCCCCGACGTTGCGGCGAGGGTGGTGGTCAGGATGCTGATCGTGGTGGTCTTCCCCGCGCCGTTTGGCCCGAGAAGGGCGAAGAGGGACCCTTGCTCCACAGAGAAGGAGACGCCATCGACGGCGTTACGGTCCGCGCCCTTGTAGCGCTTGACGAGGTCCGAGACAACGATTGCGGGGGTAGTCGGCATGTTCGCAATCCTACTCCTGTCAGGGTAGGCTCGCTCTATGAGCAGCCTCTCGGCCCTTGTTCGATTGGCACACCCGCTCCCGACGACGCTGAATGCGGTCGTTGCGGCGGGCCTCACCCTTGTGGCCGGTGGAAGGGTGGACCAAGCTGCCCTGGCAGCGATCACGATGCTTGGCGTCCACACATCGATTGGGGCCCTCAACGACCTCCTGGATCGCGGTACGGATCGCGGACGAGTGGAGAAGCCGATCGCAACGGGCGAGGTGAGCGAACGTACGGCTCGAACTGTGATCGCAACAGGTGCCGCGATCGGTCTCGGTGCGGCGAGCATGCTGGGGGCGCTCAGCCTGCAGATTGCGGCGCTTGGCGCAACGCTGGGCTACCTCTACGACGTGGGCATCAAGCGAACCTGGGCCTCGTTCCTCCCCTTCGCGTTTGGCGTTTCTCTCATTCCGCTCTTCGCCTGGAGTGCCGCCAGCCGTGAACCCTCGCTGCACATTCTTCTACTCAGCGCCGCAGCGATTCCTGGCGGAAGCGCGTTGGCACTACAGAACGCGCTCGCCGACTTCAGCCTTGATGCTGCCGCGGGCATGCGCAGTGTTGCGGTGCGTATTGGTGAGCGAGCGGCACGCGCCGCTGCAGCGGTGCTGCATATAGTCGCATGGCTCACCATCAGCCTGAGTGGGGTTGCGCTTCTTCCTGCGCAAGTGATTGGCGGAGCACTGTTGGTCATCGGGTTGGCGCTTGGGTGGCAACCCGGCGTGCAAACCCGACGGCGTGGTTGGGAGATCAGTGCACTCGGTCTCGCCTGCTGCGCATTCGGGCTCGCCCTTTCGCGTTCTTGAACAACGCCTCACATCTGCGTGAGGAGCGTGTCAGGATAAGCTCATGGGATTCCGCCTCTTTCGACGCATTCGCATTGCACCTGGACTGAGCGTCAACCTTAGTAAGGGCGGACTCTCACTCTCGGGTGGCGTTCGCGGTGCCCGTGTCACCGTTGGCCGACGCGGCGTCCGTCGCACTGTAGGCCTCCCGGGAACTGGCGTCTCCTACACCGAGACCTCAGGTGGCAGCGGTGCAGATTCTGGCGCGCAGACGCCGGGTGGTGGAGGGGTTGGTTGCGGCACCATCCTTCTCGCGCTGCTCGCTCTTGGCCTCATCGTTCAGCAGTGCGCTCCGAGCAACGGTGGCTCGCGACCGTCGTCGGATCCGACCCCAAAGCCGACGCCCATTGCCTCGCCAACACCCGATGCGGATGTTCCGCTGGCACTCTCTGTAGGGCCGCTAGCAGCGGTGAAGCGCGGTGCCGATGTCAGCCTCGAAATCAGTGCCGCCTACGGATCGGCGTGTGAGCTCGGCGTGCCGCTTGCGGCACGTACGGGCGAGGCGCCACAGCCGTTTGAGATGCTCGAAAGTGGGACCGCAACGGTCACGTGGCCGGCTGGGGCGAAGGCTGCGAGTTCGGTGATCACCGTGGTCTGCACGCTCGGCGACCAGCGTGAGGCGCTTGAGATCATCCTGGTGGTGAGGTAGCGCAACCCGCCCATCTGACCCCATACTGGCGCGGTACGGCACGATGGCGGTACGTCCTCCAAGGGGGGGTAGCTCAGTTGGTTAGAGCTCCGAGCTTATATCTCGGCGGTCCCTGGTTCGATTCCAGGCCCCCCTACCAAATTCAGATCAGCGCCTAGTTTCGAGCCCGCTTTGTGGTGCGCGTTCGGCTCGTGCGTCGTGCGGGCGCTTTGCGGGTCTGGCCACCAATAACGCTGACCTCACCATCGGCCTCAAGAATGGCCAACTTGATCTGCGTAATGTCGCCGATGCCAACGCGCCGCGCCGCGAGGGCAAGGTCGCTGTTCGACATGTTCGCCATCGCGAGGCCCCTGCGCAGGGCGCGCCCATTGCGTGCCAAGAGGATCGGCTCGCCCTCGATACTCCGGCGCAGCCGGGGGAAGCGCATCTCAATGATATGGAGCAGGCGGGCAAGGATGAGCAGCGTTGCTGCTGCCACGATGCCGCCCACCAGGCTCGTGTCCGCGCCGACCATGGCGTTCTGCAGTGAGTTGGCCAATACGAGGAGCAGCACTAAGTCAATCGTGCGGAGTTGTGCCGCTTCGCCACGGCCAAGCAGGCGCAAGCCCGCAAGAAGGAAGAGGTAGACCGCTGCAGTTCGCACCACGATCTCAAGCAGAAGTTCCATCCTCAGAGCATACTCCTCTCATGGCACGTCCAATTGCACTGATTACTGGAGCCTCGTCGGGCATTGGCGAGCGCATCGCCCTACGTCTGGCATCGAGTGGTCATGACCTCGTGCTCGTGGCACGCCGCGGAGATGAGCTGGCGCGCGTCGCCGCTCTAGCTGCCGTAGCCGGCGCCGCGAGTGAGACGATCGTTGCCGACCTCTCGCAAGGTGTCGACGTGGCGAAGGTCGAAGCACGCATCACCGATGAAGCTCGACCGATTGAGATTTTGGTAAACAACGCAGGCTACGGACGGTTTGGCAAGCTTACCGAACTGGATGGCGCCGGCGAAGCGAATGAGATTGCCGTGAACGTCACCGCACTTACGCTCCTCTCGCGAGCGGCACTCCTTGCTATGGCGTCACGAAAGCGCGGCGGAATTTTGAATGTGGCTTCGCTCGCATCCTTTATTCCGTTTCCTGGATTCACCACATATGCCGCGACGAAAGCCTACGTGAGGCACTTCACCCTTGCGTTGCATGAAGAGGCGAAGCCGTTTGGCGTAAAGGTGACCTGTGTGGCGCCTGGCTTTACGCCAACAGGATTCCAAGAGCGCGGAGGGCTGAGCCAGAGCTCGGGCCTGCCAAGTTTCTTGCTGACGTCTGCGGACACTGTTGCCCGTGTTGCCCTTGAGGCGCTCCGTGATGGACGCGCGCTTGTGGTTCCGGGCTGGATGAATGCACTCTCAGCGCGCTTCTTGAGCCTGATGCCGAGCTTCCTCCTGCGCCGCATGGGCGCGATCAGTTCTCGCTTCCCTCGCTAAGCGCGAAGGCTCCAGCGCGCGCCGGTCGGCTCGTCCACTAGATCTACGCCAAGTGCTTCGATTGCTGCGCGCAGCGCATCTGCATCACTGAAGCGGCGCTCAGCACGAGCTGTTGCTCGCAGCTCAATCAACTTCTCAACGGCGCTACTCACATCCACCCCAGGACCTGTTGCCGGCACGGGAAGTGGTGCTTCGGCAATTGCGATAGTGGCGCGCGGCGCACCGGCTGCGGCACCGAATCGTGCGGCAAAGGCGGCCAGCGACTCTGTTGCGCCGCTGTGCATTGCTGTCTCGCCAATCCCTGGAATGCGAATGGTCACCGCCCCCTTGCCGCCAACGGTGACGCTGTTTGCGCCAAGGTCGATGGTCAGCGCGGAGTGCTCGTCAATGCCAAGGATCGCGGCGCCATCAGGTAGAGCGCGCTCTAACTGCTGCAGGCGGCCTTCGCCGATGAAGCAGCGCGAGGTGTCATGCGTCGCGCCCTCGTTGTTGTTCCAGTGAGGAACGATCGCAACAGCGAGACCGGTGAGCGCGCCGATGATGTCGAGGCCTTTGAGCCAGACTGGGTTCGTTCCCGCCTTGTAGATCTCATAGACCGGGATCGTGAATCGCCCCGATGCCGCCGCCGCAGCCGACGATGCGATCAGCGTGGTGCCGTTCTGAATACGAGCGACGAGCTGCTCGACGATCGGTGTGCCGCCCCAGCGACGCAGGGCGCGCGAAGGGGAGCCTGGCCCCAGGAAGATCAGGTCAGCCGCGTTCAGACCGGCGATCGTTGGGGCGAGGGCCGACGGGGCAAGATCGGCGCCGGCCCGATCAGTCTCTGGGAGGCCAATCACCGTCGTCGGGATGCCGACCTTCGAGCGGAAGAAGACGGCGATCTTCTCGCCCATCTCGGCACGGTTCGTTTGAAAGTCGTAACTCCCGTCGAGGGCAACGAGTGACGATGGGGTGCTGCGCTTCGGCAGGGAGGCGACCAGGCTGCGGTGCAGCGGCGCCATCGATGGGCCGATCTCACCCGAACCGATGAGGACGATTCTCCCTGGAGCCGTTTCTGCCGTCATACCTTCAGTATGGCGCAGCCCCAGTACGATCAAGCCATGGCAACCCTCTACCTCTCTGGCGGCGGACTCGGACGCTCAGCCCACGCATGGCCCGAGGCGCTGCACTGGCTCGCCGCGCAGCCTGGCCCCCTGCTGCTCGCCTCTATTGCCTCAGACGACGATCGGCAGGCGCGCTCCCTCCAGCAGCTCCTCGCCGCGGTGAGCCACAAGGCAACACTCATCAGTCATTTACCGGAGGAGTCAACTGAGCCAACAACGCTCTTCTTATGCGGTGGCGATGCTACGAGACTCCTTGATCAACCAGAGCGGGTACGTGAACTCACGAATGCCCTCACGCTGCCGCACCTCACGATCATTGCCGACTCTGCGTCGGCAATGGCGCTCGGTCGGCGTGCCGCATCGTGCACCTGCGGTGGTCACCCCATTCGCGTGATTGATGGCATCGGCGCACTCGGTGCGTGGAGCATTCTGGCGCACGCAACTGGCGGCAACGATGAGCGACTCGCCGACCTTGCCGATGCGGCGCTACCGAATGGTGGCCCGCGACTTGCGCTGCCAATCGGCGCTGCAGTTGAAGTGCTCGGCCTTGGCTCGCGTGCGTCGGGAGAGCCTGG
>JAPLHR010000025.1:4338-9591 GCA_026389535.1 Chloroflexota bacterium | reverse complement strand
TGGCGCTTCTTCTTGTCGAGCTTCGGTAGATCATCGGCGCTAAGGTCGTACTGCACTCCGTCCACGCGCACGCGGCTGAAGCCCGACTTGCGCGCCGCCTCATACATGCGCTCACCTTCGCTCTTGCGATCGCGCAGGAGTGGGCCGAGCACGAGGATGCGTGTGCCGTCAGGGAGCTTGAGGATCTCTTCAACGATCTGGTCGAGTGAGACGCGACTGATCGGGCGGTCACACTTTGGGCAGTGCGGGGTTCCGGCGCGCGCGTAGAGGAGTCGGAAGTGATCCCAGATCTCGGTGATCGTGCCGACGGTCGAACGCGGATTGCGTGACGAACCCTTCTGATCAATAGAGATGGCTGGCGAGAGCCCGTCAATAGAGTCAACGTCGGGCTTCTCCATTTGGCCAAGGAACTGTCGCGCATAGGCGGAGAGGCTTTCGACGTAGCGGCGCTGACCTTCGGCGTAGATCGTGTCGAAGGCGAGGCTTGACTTACCCGAGCCAGAGATACCGGTGACAACGACGAGCTGGTCGCGCGGGATGTCGAGATCGATCCCCTTCAGGTTGTGCTCGCGGGCGCCGCGAACGGAGATCTTGTTCTGTCCCACGACTACCCCCTTCGCTTCGGCCGCTCGCCACGGCGCTTGATCACATTCGGCGTCACGCTCGGATCCCAGGTGCGGCGCCGAACGGGCGCCTCAGCCGCTGGAGGCTGACCTGCATCGGGGATCGTACCCGTCTCCTCCTCATGCTCGTCACGGAGCCCTGGGAGCCAGTCGGCGGCTGTATCGAGCGCCGGGGCGAGGAGTGTGCGGGCGGCGGCGCCGATCCCCTGCGCGGCTGTCTTTGCGGGACCAGTTCGGCGGCCTCCACCCTGTGCTTCGCGAGCCGCACGCTCTGCTGCGCGCTCAATCGCCGTCGCCGCATCCTCCTCGAGCACCGAGGTTCGGAGCATACGGATCTCATCGCGGATGGCCGCCGCGCGCTCAAACTCGAGTGCCTTGGAGGCGATCTGCATCTGCGCCTCGAGCTGCTTCACGAGCTTCTCGATCTCGCTGCGTCCAACCTCACTCAAGGCACCGCCGCGCTTCCCGCCGGCATAGGTGTCCGCCTTTTCGGCAACGCTCTTGAGCCGATCGTTTAGGTCACGGATCGGCTTCGAGATGGTGGTGGCGGTGATGCCGTGATCAATATTCCACTGCTCCTGGATCGCGCGTCGTCGATCCGTCTCAGAGATCGCCACCTTCATGGACTCGGTCATCTTGTCGGCGTAGAAGACGACCTCGCCCCCCGTGTTGCGCGCCGCGCGTCCGACCGTTTGGATGAGCGCCCACGCTGAACGCAGGAAGCCTTCTTTGTCGGCATCCAAAATCGCCACCAGCGTCACCTCAGGAAGGTCGATCCCCTCGCGGAGTAGGTTGATGCCCACGATCACGTCAAAAACGCCGAGGCGCAGGTCGCGCAGGATCTCAATGCGCTCAAGCGTGTCAATCTCGCTATGGAGGTAGCGCACGCGGATCCCCGCCTCTTCAAGGTACGACGAGAGTTCTTCGGCCATGCGCTTTGTGAGAGTCGTGACGATCACGCGCTCCTTCTTCTTCACGCGACCTTGGATGCGCTCAAGGAGATCGTCGATCTGTCCCTTAGTCGGGAGCACGGTGATGTGAGGGTCGACCACCCCTGTTGGGCGGATCAGCTGTTGCACCACATTGTCTGCACGCTCTCGCTCGTAGCTGCCAGGAGTTGCCGACACATAGATCGCCTGTCGCACGCTCGTCTCGAACTCCTCAAAGGTGAGTGGTCGATTGTCGAGCGCACTCGGCAGTCGGAAGCCGAAGTCGACGAGGATCTCTTTTCGCGAGCGGTCGTTCTTGTACATGCCCACGACCTGCGGGATGCTCATGTGACTCTCATCAACCACAAGGAGCCAATCGGCTGGGAAGTAGTCGAGCAGCGTCCATGGTCGGGAGCCAGGTTCGCGGCGCGAGAGGTGGCGCGAATAGTTCTCGATCCCTGAACAGAAGCCAACCTCGCGCATCATCTCTAAGTCGAAGGTGGTGCGCTGGCGCAGGCGTGCAGCCTCGAGGACCTTCCCGGTCGCCTCTAGTTCGCGACAGCGCCCCTCCATCTCTACCTCGATGTCGCGAATCGCCTCGGAGAGCTTCGCCGCTGGCGTCACATAGTGGGTGGCTGGATAGATCGTCATCTCGTTCCGCTCTGCAAGGATCTCCCCTGTCAGCGGATCAACCTCGGCGATGCGCTCGACCTCGTCGCCGAAGAACTCCACACGCAGGATCGTCTCCTCACCAGCGGGCTGCACCTCGAGCGTGTCGCCGCGCACACGGAATTTGGCGCGACCGAGGGTGGCGTCGTTGCGCTGGTACTGCAGGTCGACGAGGTGGCGCAGGATGGCATCGCGGCGATACTTCCCCGACTTGCGCACCTTAAGCACGGTTGCGCCGTAGTCGACCGGCGCGCCAAGACCGTAGATGCAGGAGACCGACGCCACGATGATCGTGTCGCGACGCTCAAAGAGCGCCTTAGTAGCGGCGTGTCGCAGCTGATCAATCTCATCATTGCGACTGGAGTCTTTCTCGATGTAGGTGTCTGATCGTGGGAGGTAGGCCTCCGGTTGGTAGTAGTCGAAATAGGAGACGAAGTATTCAACGGCGTTCTCGGGGAAGAACCCCTTCAGCTCGGCATAGAGCTGGGCGGCGAGCGTCTTGTTATGCGCAAGGACGAGCGTTGGCCGCTGCACCTGCTGGATCACGTTGGCAATGGTGAAGGTCTTCCCTGTTCCTGTTGCTCCGAGGAGGACCTGGTGATGGAGTCCATCGGTGAGCCCTTGGACGAGCTCGGTGATGGCGGTTGGCTGGTCACCTGTTGGGACGAAGTCGGAGCGCAAGGCGAAGGGGCGCCCCGCGGAGGGGGCCAGTTCAGCCGTGGGTTCAGTCGATGGATTCACCCTGCAAGCATAGGCGGCGAAGCACAAGGCTCGCCGCACGCACGGTCTCAGGCAGCGGGCCACTCCCGTCAATCGGAGCCGCCCCGATCCCCGCCATCTCCGCAGGGATCCCCGCCTGTGCGGCGTTGCGCACCTGGAACTCATCCACGCTGCCGCCACGGGTCACGAAGCGGTCGCGGCGGACTCCCTCGTCAGCCTGAAGGAAGAGAACGCCGTCGAGCTCCTCGGCAAGCCCAGAGCGCCCGAGCGCGATCGCCTCAACGAGCAAGAGGCGGGCCCCCCGTGTCTGCGCATCTCGACTCGCCTCACTGAGCGCTTGGCGTACGACCGGCCACTGCAGCTCCTCAATGCGGGCCATCACGAACGGGTCGGCAAACGCCCGTGCCGCGAGGAGCTTGGTGTCGAGGCTCCCGTCAGCATGGCGCGCATCTGGCACGGCCGCGAGGATGGCGTCGCGAAGTGGCGCATCGGACGAACGTGCCGCGCGCAGGAGTGCATCCGCATCGACGTGCTCCACAGCGCCGCCAATAGCCTCCTGCAACTCAGCACTCGCGACAAGCGCTGCGGCGAGACTGCTCTTCCCTGACGCGATGAGTCCACCAAGGCCAACGCGGACGAGTTGACCACTCACTTCGCCACCTCCCCCTCGAGGGCGAGCCACGCCTCTTCGGCCCCTTGGAGCGCCGCCGTAACGTCGGCTAGCTCGCTCGCCACCTTTGCTAGTTCGGTATACGAGGCGAGGACGTTCGGGTCAAGCATCGCGAGTTCCAGGTGACCCTTACGTAGCCCATGTCGCTCGAGGTCGGACTCAATCGCAGCGCGACGACGGCGCGCCTGCTCCTTGCTGAGCCGCTCCGGCTTCGGCGCTTCACTCTTTTTCGGCGGGGGCGCGGCAACCTTCGGCTGAGGCTTGGTGGGAATCGTCTGCTGCGCAGTGAGTGCGCTTGGCGCACCGAGCCGCCCCGCAACGAGAGAGTCGGCACTCTTCGTCGTCCAACCACCGGCGACCGCCTCTCGCCACGCGGTATACCCGCCGTCGAAGGCGGCGACGACGCCATCTTCAACGACCCAGAGCGATGTGCAGATGCGCTCAAGGAGTCGACGATCGTGACTTACAACAAGGAGTGTTCGCTCGCCATCAAGAAGGAATCGCTCGAGCGATTCGCAAGCATCAATGTCGAGGTGGTTCGTCGGCTCGTCGAGCAGGAGCAGGTTTGCAGGCATAAGACCGAGAATGGCGAGCTCTAGCCGACTGCGCTCACCACCAGAGAGCACCGCGACCTCCTTCCCCACCGCATCACCGCGGAAGAGGAACTTTGCAAGGTGCGCTCGTGCTTCAGAGACTTCAACAGGTACGGCGGCACGTAGCGCTTCAAGCACCGTGGCTCCATGGAGTCCTGCGGCGCGGACCTGGGCAAGATACCCAGGCACCACGCCACCGGCAATCTCCACGTTTCCGTCGAGGACTGGGAGGAGGCCAGCGATGGTCTTCAGAAGTGTTGATTTTCCAGCGCCGTTGGGGCCCACGATTCCGACGCGCTCGCCGCGGCGAAGGGCGAGGCTGCGCGCACGGGTGATCTCAACCTGCGCCGGCTCTCGATACCCGATGGACGCCTCGCTGAGCCGCAACGGTTCAGCTGGCCCACGCCCGGCTCCCTCAGCAGCGATTGAAAGCGAGATCGCCTTGCGCTCACGAACGACCGGTTCGATCGCAGCGAGACGGCGCTCATGCTCGTGCATCTTTGCGTACTTGCGATGGCTTCGATACGTCTGAATCAGCTCACGCTCGCGCGCGATCTCCTTCTCGCGACGATCTGCGTCGCGCTCGTCCCCCTCATCCGCTGCGCCACGCTGCTTCGAATAGGCGCTGTAGTCCCCACGGAAGCGCGTCACGTGACGGGCGCGGACCTCCCAGACTCGATTAATGACAGCATCAAGGAAGGCGCGATCGTGGCTGGCGACAATGAGCGCGCCGTTGCGTGCGCGCAGCGCCCCCTCCAGCCACTCAATCGCCTGAATGTCGAGATGGTTGGTCGGCTCGTCGAGCAGAAGAAGGTCTGGATCTGCGATCACGAGTCGCGCCAGCGCGACGCGGGTCTGCTCCCCTCCGGAGAGGCGCGCAGGGGCCTCGTTGTGCCGTGCCGTTGGGAAGCCGAGTCCTCGCAGCGCCGCACCCACCCGGTCTTCCAGGGCGTAGCCATCGGCGGCGTCGAATTTCGTCCGCGCCTCGGCGTATTCGGTTGAGCCGGCACGACCATCAAGCTCCATATCGCGAAGTGCAGCGGCCAGGG
>JAPLHR010000025.1:0-4278 GCA_026389535.1 Chloroflexota bacterium | reverse complement strand
GTCCTGCGCCGACTCTTGCGCGAGGAGGTTGATGCGCAGCCCCTTGACATGTTGCACACGTCCCTTATCGGGAGACTCAAGCCCGGCAACCATCTTGAGGAGGGTCGTCTTCCCTGCCCCGTTCGGGCCGACCAGGCCGATGCGCTCGCCAGCGGCAACGCTGAGCGTCACCTCGTCGAGGATGACGGCGGCGCCGATCTCGCGACGGACATCGCTCAACGTGATGATGCTCATGCCGCCTCCCCCTGGCGCGCCGAGCGCCGCCGCGCCGCAGCACGCTCGCTTCGCGTCGCACCGACCGTCTCTGGGGTGACCCGCTCACTCCAGCGGGGTCCGCGCACGGCACGCGACGCCACGGTGCGGCCCGCGCCGCGTGGTGCACGCTGACAGGTACGGCAGATATGCGTGCCGCGACCCCCAACGACCGAGCGCTGAATTGCCGCACCGCATCGGTGACATGGCTTGCCGGTGCGCTGGTAGACGTCGAGTCGCTCCTGCATCTCGCCATCGCCATCTGGTGCCGTGTAGTCGTTGATCGATGACCCGCGGGCCGCAACCGCCTCGCTCAGCACGCCGACGATCGCGAGGTGCAGCGCGTCAATCTGAACGGGACGCAACGCGCTCGCAGGGGTGAGCGGATGGATCTTCGCGCGCCAGAGCGCCTCGTCGGCGTAGATGTTGCCGATCCCAACGATGCAGCGCTGGTCGAGGAGGAGGCTCTTGATGCGCGTGCCGCGATGCGCAATGAGTGAGCGAAGGGCGTCGGCGGTGAACGCCGCTGCGAGCGGCTCAACACCATGGTCGGCGAGGAGCGGCGGCGAGTGCGGGTCAAGGTTTGAGGCGGCCTCACCGTCGCTACGCTGCGCGACGAGCGCAACGCGCCCAAACGCACGGACATCCCGGAAGCGAAGCTCACGACCATCGTCCAGCGTGAGCGAGAGGCGAATATAGGAATCCCGCTCCACCGCAGCGGGCAGAACCAGCAGCTGTCCCGTCATTCGCAGGTGCACGAGGAGCAGGATTCCACCGGAGAGCTCAACGATGATCCACTTCGCGCGACGACGCGTGCCGAGGATGCGCCGGCCACGAACCGCATCGGTGAACGAGGGGGCATCAGGGGTCGCAAGATTGCGTTCACGAAAGACGTTGGCGCTAGTGATCGTTGTGCCAGTGACGAGTCGTGCGAGATCACGGACAACCGTCTCCACCTCAGGCAGCTCAGGCACGGGCGGACCACGGCTTCATCTCGTCCCATCGCGGACCACTCTTCACATCAACCGTGAGTGGCACATCCAGCTTGAGTGCCCCCTCCATCGTGTCAACAAGGATTGGCACGAGTCGATCGACCTCACCGTTCGGCACCTCCATCAGCAGTTCGTCGTGTACCTGCAGCACGAGTCGTGCCGTAAGGCTCGCCTCCGCAAGTCGTGGCGCCAGCCGGATCATGGCGATCTTGATCACATCGGCCGCCGTTCCTTGAATGGGATGATTGATGGCGGCACGCTCCCCCGCCGCGCGCAGTGCAGGGTTCCCCGCTCGGAGTTCAGGGATCGGCCGGCGGCGCCCGAGCTGCGTCGTGACGGAGCCGTTGGTTCGCGCCTCCTCCTTGATCGTGTCGATGTAGCGACGAATCCCCGGATAGCGCTCGAAGTAGCCGGCGATGAATGTCTTTGCCGCCTCACGAGAGATGCCTGCGCGTGTAGCCAAGCCGAAGTCGCCCATGCCGTAGGCAATGCCGAAGTTGACCATCTTCGCCATGGCGCGCTCATCGGCGTCCACGTCGGCGGCCGGCTTGCCGAGCACACGAGCGGCGGTCGCACGGTGAATGTCCTCTCCGGCGGCGAAGGCGGCGATCAGGTGTTCGTCACGCGTGACGTGCGCCAAGATGCGCAACTCGATCTGGCTGTAGTCCGCCGCCACCAGCGTGTTCCCCCTCTCCGCGATGAAGGTGTTGCGGATCTTGCGGCCGAGCGCGGTTCGAATCGGAATGTTCTGCAGGTTTGGATCGGTGGAGCTGAGTCGCCCCGTTGCCGCCACCGCCTGCTGGAAGGTGGTGTGCACACGGCCGTCACCCTCAACAAGCTTCGGCAGCGCCTCCACGTAGGTGCTCTGCAGCTTCGAGACGGTGCGCCACTCCATGGCGATCCCAACGATCGGATGCTCCCCCTGGATCTCCTCCAGCACGCTCGCATCGGTCGACCAGGCGCCCGTCTTCGTCTTCTTCCCCTTCGGTAGGCTCAGCTCCACAAAGAGGAGTTCGCCGAGCTGCTTCGGCGAGCCGAGCGCAACAGAGTGACCGACGGCCTGCTCGGACTCACGCTCAAGGCGCGCAATCTCTGTAGTGAATGCCGTGCTCAGCTCACTCAGCGCGGAGCGATCAACGGCGACGCCGGCGATCTCCATACGTGCGAGCACCTCGACCAGCGGCAACTCGATCTCTCGATAGAGGCGCAGCGTTCCCGCCTCGCGCAACTCTTCGGCGAGGGGGCCCCGCGACGCTCGCGTCACGAGCGCAGCAAGGACCGCCTCCTGCAGCGGCTCGAGCCGGTCAGGGAGATCGGCGCCGAGTCGCGCGGAGGCAACCTCCACCAGCCCAGGGTTGCGCATGGTGACATTCGCGATCCAGGTGGCCAGCGCTACGTCATCAACAAGGTGCGGCGAGGCGTCTGGTCGAATGCTCACCATGGCGCCAATCAGACCCTTCACGCCGAGGCCGGCAATCTCACGCGTAGAGCTCGCCAGCGATTCAAGAAGTGCGTGCACCACGGCGCCATCGTCGGCGGCGAGAATGGTCCCCGCGTCATCGACGATCGCGATCGCCAGCTCGGCCTCTGGGCCACGTCGGTCCGCACCCACACCACCAATGGCGAGGTGCCCCTGCGGCGAAAGGCCGCGGAACGCATCTCGCGCCTCATCTGCCGCGCGCAGAACGCGAATCCCCGCCGCGACAAGCTCGCCACGCTTCACCTGTTCAATCTTGGAGTGGGCATCCGATTCGTCTGTGGCGCTACTCGCCGCTTGGGTTGATCGGCCCGCAGCGGTATTCCCCGCCGTCACCGCATCAAAGTCGAATCCGAGTTGTAGGTCGCTCCCAACTGTCGCCTTCGGCGCAGTCTTTGCGACAGGCGCAGCAGAGCCTCGCAGCGCAGCACCCGCCGCCGCGGCGCTGACCGCAGCGTTCGCGGCGAGGCGATCCTCACCGGCGAGTGGCGGGAGTCGCTGCGCGAGTGCGCGGAACTCAAGGTCGCGGAAGAGGGCGAGCGCCGCTTCGCGGTCATACACCCCAATTTTGCCACCCGTGGCCGGCAGGGTGAGTGGCGCATCGCGATCTATGGTCATCAGCCCTTGGCCGGCAAATGCCGCATCACGGTTCGCAGCGAGCGACTCTCGGATGCGCACAGGCTCGACCTCATCGAGACGCGCGTAGAGCTGCTCTAGCGAGCCGAAGCTTGCAATCAACTTAGAGGCGGTCTTCTCGCCCACGCCTGGAACACCTGGAATGTTGTCCGAACTGTCTCCCTTCAGCGACTTAAAGTCCACCATCTGCTCTGGGGTGAGGCCGTACCGCGCGAAGACTCGCTCTGGATCGTATTCAACGATCGCATCAGCGCCACCCTTGGCGGTGTGCATCAGGTGAACCCTTTTGGTGACCAGCTGCAACATGTCGAGGTCCCCCGAGACGATGTGCACCTCCCAGCCGTCGCGCTCCGCGGCGGTGGCGATGGTGCCGATCACGTCATCCGCCTCGTACCCCGTTGCCTCTAGAAGCGGGAGACCGAGCGCTGCAACCAGGTCGCGCACGATCGGCACTTGGGAGCGCAGCTCATCGGGCATCGACGGCCGCTGGGCCTTGTACGCGGGGAAGCGCTCATGTCGATAGGTGGTGCCTGGGGCATCAAAGGCCACGATCGCGCGCTCGGGATCAAGGTCGGCCATCGTTCGCAGCAGGATGCTCGTGAATCCGTACGCCGCATTGGTCAGCTGGCCGCGGCTGTTCGTCAGTGGCGGCAGCGCATGGAAGGCGCGATAGATCAGCCCATAGGCATCAACGAGGAGGAGTCGGCGCTTGGCTGGCATACCGCGAGGGTACCGCAGGAGTGCAGAGCCCTTCGGCTAGGCGCGACGCTTCCGCACACTCACGAACACCACCGCAAGGCTCCCCGTCAGCAGAAGCAGAGCGGCTCCAGAGACGATGGCGGCGCCATCAAGCGTCCCCGATGCGAGGATCTCGTCGCTCGTGCCGTCCGCCTTCACCTCCATCGAGGCTTCGGGCGCGAG
>JAPLHR010000020.1 GCA_026389535.1 Chloroflexota bacterium | reverse complement strand
CGTCTAAGGCGAGCGCACGTGCTTTATCGCGCGTCGCCAATACGGCCTCTGAGAAGTAGCCACTGCAGACCACGTCGGTGAGGCACCGGTCAAGCAGATTCCCCCAGCCTGGCCCGGAAAAGGGGAGGGGCCCGCTCGCCCCTAGCGTTTGGTCTAAGCCCCATGGGTGCATCGTGATGCGATTGCGTTTGGTGTTGTGAATGAAGTAGTTGTTTACCGTCCACGCATATCCATCCCAATGGCCAACGTACAGCTCGACAGCCCACATCGCGGTGAGTGCGCGAAGGTCTGCGATCTTCTCCACCGCTTGGCGCCAGGCGAGCCCTTCTAAACTGAGCGTGTTGAGAAGTGCAGCGAGATCACTTCTATCTGCTCGGTCGCCCTCGTCAACGTCAAAGTGCTCGTCGCTGTATGGATCTTGCCAGTTGTAGCAACAGCCGTAACTACCCTCGTAGAGATGTTTCGTTTCTTCGTTCGGGAACCATCTGCTGAACATGCGGTCGTCTGGCGTTTCAACATTGAGGTGCAAGCCGTAGTCCAGACCATTCAGGGTGACAACGGCATACCCCGTTCTCGGCGCAGGGACGCCCATTCCCCGGAAGAGTTCGTACGAGATTGTCTCAGTGATGTATGACCCGTCTTGCACCATGTTGTTGAGCGTGAGCTTCTTCATTCCGCCGACCCGTTGTCGTGAGTTGGGAAATTTGATCTTGAACGCTGCCTTGCCATCAAGGCCATAGCCAGATCCCCAGCGCCCCTTCAGTCGCACCTCAACCGCCCATGGGCCGAAGCTCCTACTTCCGGACGTGAGCCTGAAGGTGCCAGGCACATAGGTTCGGGCATCTGCCCAGAGCGCATCAATGGACGATTGGGGAAGCTGCAGGTCGACCATGACTACTGTTGATGGCTTGTAGAGCCAAGCCGCATCATCGTTTGACGGGGGGGTGTATGCGGCAACGGGGGGTGCTCCAAAGAGCAGAGCGCATGCAACTGCAGCAGAAATCAGCGTTACCCGAATTGATGTTTTAACCGCATCTCAATTCTTGTGTTTGTTTTGTATTTCCCGCGCCATCGCCGCCGCGATCTTGTTGTCGCCTACCTCATGATCAACATGGGCCTCATCGCGGTGACGAGTGCCCTTGTCGCAGAGGAGACGACGATCAGCATTGGCTTTGGCCTCTTTGCTGTCCTCTCGCTGTTACGACTGCGCTCGGCCGAGCTCGATCAGCAAGAGATTGCCTACTACCTTGCTGCCATGACGCTGGGCCTAATCGGAGCTCTTCCAATCACCCCAATCTGGATCAGTGCCGTGCTCATGGGGCTGGTTCTGGTCGCCCTGACGATCGGGGACCACCCTCGTTTGTTTGGACGATATCGCGTGCAGATCATTACGCTTGATGAGGCAATCACCAGTGAGCCGTTGCTTCGAACTCGCCTTGAGGAGCTACTCGGAGCAACCGTGCATCAAATTCGCGTACGGCGCACTGACCTTATTGAGGATTCGACGATGGTGGAGGTTCGCTACGAACAACGATCCAGCACGGGGCGGGAGCACGGCGCTTGACCGAGCAGGCCGCGGTTGATGCGGCGATCGCAGCACTCCCCTCCGTTCAACTCAGCCGGCTCCAGAGCGATGCGGCGCTTCTCTCAAGACGGGAGCGCAAATACATAGTTCCCCTAAACGTTGCAGCGTCGCTTGTGGCGGCGATCTCTGGTGACGCACGTGCGCTCCAGATTAACGGCGAGCGCTCATTCAGGTACGAATCAGTCTATTTCGATACGCCTACTGGGCAATCCTATCTAGCGTCCGCGCGACGACGTCGTCACGCGTTCAAGGTTCGTACGCGAACGTATGTCAATTCTGGAGATTGCATGCTCGAGGTGAAGCTGCGCGGTTCCCGTGGCCGAACGACGAAGAGCCGATTGGAATATCCAGCAGACTCGAGTGGTCAGCTCAACGACTCCGCCCTAGAGTTCATCGCAGAGGTCCTTGGGGCAGGGAGAGAATCAGTTCTAGCGCCAACACTCACGACGATTTACCAGCGTTCCACGCTGCTGCTGCCCGGTGACTCACGGCTGACGATCGATACCGACTTCTCAGCAACCACGCCGGCGGGGGAGCAGGTCAGCCTGAATGAGTTCGCCATTATCGAATCAAAGTCTCGGTTGGCACCTACCGTGGCCGATCGTGCACTTTGGAGGATAGGCTTCCGTCCAATCAAGCTCTCCAAATTCGGCACAAGCCTCGCCGCTATCGACCCAACACTACCGTCGAATCGCTGGACTCGAGCGCTGAAATCACCCTGGATTGACCGCGTCGCGCGAACCGCAACCTCAGCATGACGAACTGCATCGGGCGCATCAGCACACTCGCCCTACTCGCACTGCTCCTCGGCTCGCTCGCCCCAGGCTCAGCGGTGGCACTTACGCCAGCCACGGGCGATCCCGCCGCGACCCTGTATCAAACCTCGCGAATCGTACGGATCGATCTCAATACAGGCGCAGACTTGAGCACCATTGGCGTTGAGGGCTACGTCGACGCTACGTTCAAATTGACGATGGGCAGTACGGTGCACGGCGGCACCTCTGGGTTCGGGGCGTGGGACGTCAAAATGCGACTGAAGGGTGTTGGCTCGTACAGATCGCTCCCCCAGAAGGCCGCACTCCGCTTGGAGTTTCCGAACGAGCTGCAGCGGGCATTTGGGATCAAGCGAATGACGCTCAATAACATGATCCAGGATCCCTCAAAGGTCAATGAGGCGATTGGATACACCCTTTTCCGAGAGATGGGCATCGCAGCGCCGCGAACTGGCTATGCCGAGGTCTGGATCAACGGGGCGCCGTATGGCCTCTATCTCAATGTTGAGTCGATCGACAAGATTGCCCTAGAGAAGCGGAGCAGCGGTGGCGGCACAACCCACCTCTACGAAGGGAGACTTGGGTCGGAGGGGAATCCGTTGAACGCGAACGATGCGCACTACCAGGTTGATGTGGGCTCAGCCATCAATCGTGCGGATCTTCAAGAGTTGATCGCCGCATCACAAGCGCCTGTGTCGAGCTGGTTTGCGCGCGTGACCGCGGTAGCGGATCTGCAGCAGATGACACGATATTGGGCAGTCGATCGATACATTGGCAACTGGGATGGCTATACAGGGGCGTCAATCAGCAACTACTACCTGCACAGCGATAGCAACGGACGATTTCAGATATTGCCGTGGGGGGTCGATCAAATTTTTGGGGGTGGCGTGGAGAAGCGGCCACCCTACAGTTTCGGACAACCGATCGGCGGTCTGCTCTTCACACAGTGCCTCGCAGTAAGTACATGCCGAGCCCTATATGTACAGGCACTTCGGGATGTCCGAGATAGCGCGAGCAGACTGGGCCTCGCCTCAACGGCGGCTACGCTTCACACCGCCCTCGCCCCCAAGATTGCGAGTGATACCAAAGACGAAACTTCCCCGTCTGCTTCGAAGACTGCGCAGGTTGCGGCAAGCGACTTCATTCTGGCGCGACCCGGCAAGGTGAATCTCTGGCTCACGCAGCTAACGCGGGTGACGGCTCCAACGATTTCAGGAACTACAGCGGTTGGACAGGTGCTCTCCGCGACGAGTGGCGCATGGTCATACGGGCCAACACCAAAGTATTCGTATCAGTGGTTCCGATGTAGCACCGCAACGCAGAGTGCATCTACGACAATCCCAGCAAGGTGCACGATCATCACCGGGGCAACGAAATCACTCTACACACTTAAGGTAGCCGATCGAGGCTCCTATCTTCGGGTACGGGTTACGGCCGCAATCCCTACCTCGTCTCTGCTCTGGTTTAGCAAGCCAACGGTGAAAGTACCCTAGGGGAGCAGCCCCGCTACTAGCCTCCGCGGTGTGCAGTTATGCGCGCGTGTCGGCGATGATCGCGCGCGAGACCCGCTTCGCAACAGCAAGGATCGTGACCATTGGATTGACGCCGAGTGCGGTAGGGAAGAGCGACCCGTCGGCGATGTAGAGGTTCTTGATCAGCCCGGCATTCGCGTCACCGGCGCGTGGCCGTGCGGTCGAGCGCACACGACCCCACGGGTCACATACGTGATCTCGCGCGTCGGAGCCCATCCGTGCCGTGCCCATCTGGTGTGCAGAGAAGACGGTGCCGCGATTTGGGGCGAAGTCGAAGCGGTGCAGTCGGCGCAGGTAAACCTCGAGCGCCTCGGTCCCCTCACTGCGGCGCCAGCTCATTGGCGGTGAACCGGCGGCGATGATCTCGCTCGCCCCAGCCGCTTCAGCGATGCGCGACATGGAGCGAAGCGCGTGGCGCAGACCACGCTCATCTCGTGGGGTGGTGCGGTAGTTGATCTCGGCAAAGCCGGCACGGCTTGCCGTTACGGTGCCGCCAGCATCGTCTTTCACGATGGCCAAGAAGGGGGCAATGTTGCGACCTAACTTCATGAGGCGCTCATGCTCTGCACGAGCGGTCCACGGAATGCCGAGGGCGAGGAGGCCAGGGTGACCCGGAGCGCTCTCGATGATGTAGCCATTGCGCTCTTCGTCTGGGTCAATAAAGCGGGAACTCTTCGCCGCCTGCATCGTGCCGCGCCACATCTCGACCGGCTCATCGAACACGCCAGCAACAAGGCTGACCGGATGGAGACGAAGATTCTTGCCGATTGCAGGGTGGGTGAGGCCGCTGCGCTGCAGCAGAACCGGCGTGCGGAGTGCGCCACCGGAGACCACCACTGTCTTGGCGACAATCTCTAGCGTTCGAGGTGTCCCTGCGCGCGTGCCGAGGGTGGTGATTGCACCGGTCGCTGCGCCGTTTTCGAACACCAATCGCTCTGCCTTGCAGTCGGGCAAGACACGGGCGCCGTTGGCGGCCGCCTGTGCCAAATGCAGTCGAAGAGAGGATTGCTTCGATCCAACCTTGCAGCCGAACGGGCAGGTTCCGCAGTCGCTGCACTCGGCGCGGTTCATTTGGATGCGCTCGCTGCTCCAGCCGAGCTTCTCGGCGCCACGAATGATCGCCTCATCTTTGAACGGCACATTCTGCGAGTCCTTTGCACCAATCTCTTTCAGCACCGCGTCCAGGTCGCCTGCAAACTCGCGCCCGCTGGCACCGGTAACGCCGTGTTCCCCTTCCCACTCCTCGCGCACCGGCTCAGGGATTGGGATGGCAGTCATCCAGTTCACGGTGGTGCCGCCACCAACGGTGCCGCCGGCAAGGATTGCGATATGGGCATCGGCGGTGGCGGTGAAGCCCGAGTCGAGATAGAGGCGCTCGTAGGCGTCGCGCTCCTTCGTTGGGAAGGTCTCTTCGGTGTAGAGGCCACCCGCCTCAATGACGAGCACCTCGCGACCAGCGGCGGAGAGGTCGCGCGCAATGCTCCCACCGCCGGCGCCCGAGCCGATCACCAAAACATCGACGGCAATTCGTTCTGCGGGGCCCGGGTCGAAGGCGGTGATCTTTGTGACGTTGGCCGTGGCTACGTTCGGTGTTGGGTTGTAGCCGATGCCGCTGAGGCGTGTCCGCACCAGCGCATCGGCAGGCTCGTCGGCATCCGAGTAGGCGATGAACGAGAGAAGTTTGCGGAAGACGGCGGCACCGCTGCGGAGCATTGGTACGGGATGTTGCACCCAGCGGCGCAAGAACTCGTCGCGCTGCGTCGCCTTCAGCGTGCCGAATCGCGCGAGGCGTCCGCCAATGAGCAGACTGCCGACACGGGTATCGAGAAGGTTGAGAACCAGCCGCAGCTGGCCGTGGAGGGCGGGGTCAACCACTTTGGCGATCGCCGTCTCCGCAGCGGCGGCACGTGCGGCACCACCGCCGGCGACGTTGCCTCTTTATGCGTGCGTCGGCTGACGGTGGCGCGCCGCTGGGGTACGATCGGCACCGTTGGCGCGTGGCCAAGCGGTAAGGCACCTGCCTCTGGAGCAGGGGATCCTAGGTTCGAATCCTAGCGCGCCAGCCAACTCTTCCAGTGCAGTTCTGCGCTCAGCGCAGCGTGTCGAGCCAACTGCCGACCGCGTCAATGAACGCTGACACATCCTCTTCAAACGGCACATGGCCGATCCCTGGCAGCACGACCCACGCCGCATTCGGCAAGTCGGCACGGAGCACCTCTCCGCTTGTTAGTGGCACCCAGCTGTCGTCTCTCCCCCAGAGGATCAGCGTTGGCGGCGTACCTGCCGCCGCACTGAGCGTAGCAATGGTTTCAGGGAGTGCGTTCTTGGCGCCATCGCGAACGATGCCGAGGAGCGCCAGGTCCCAATCGCGCAACTGTGATGATGCGGCGTAGCCGGCAACCAAGGTTGGCGTGACGGCGCTCTTCACGGCAAAGGCAGAAGAGAGCAGCTCACCAAACGTTGCGGGGGTGAATGCGTTGCGGATGGCAATGCGGGCGATGCGCCGGACGGGTGGCACTTCTAGTAGTGCAGCGGCAGTGGAGGGCGAACTACTGACACCACCCTTCGGCTGCACCACGGCGGCATCGATGTAGGCAAGCCCGGCCACACGCTCTGGAGCGAGGGCGAGCATCCAACTGATGACGTTGCCGCCCATGCTGTGGCCGAGCAACACGGCGCGATCAATGTTGAGCTGGTCGAGGACCGCAAGGGCGAAGGTGGCTTGTGCCTTATGGCTGTAGTCGCGCCCCCACGACTTCTCGGAGAGGCCGAACCCCGGCAGGTCGATGGCAATCACATGCCATCCGCGCGCGGCGAGTGGCGCCATCAGATCGCGGTAGCCGTATGTGCTCCCGCCGAAACCGTGAATCAGCAGCAGGGCAGGATCTTGCGGATCACCCGCCTCGGCGACAACGCTCTGTACGCCATCGGCGGTGATGAGCCGTGCGCCAGGCGCGGCGGCTGTTGCCAGGAGCGTCGCGGGATCGGCGTCGGCACCCTTCGGCACATCAATCAGGTAGGGGAGCGTGGTGAGGCCCGCCAGCAGAACGAGGAGTGCGATTCCGATCGTGCGCAGTCGCTTCATGATGCTGAGGATAGCGCGCCGGTAATCGTGCGGTAATCCACTTCGCTAGAATGGCGCCATGAGCAGCACACGCGTTCTCTTTCTTTGCACACACAACAGTGCGCGCTCCCAGATCGCTGAGGCGCTCCTGCGCTCACGTGGCCGAGGGGCCTTTGAGGTGGAGAGTGCCGGCACCGAGGCGACGCTGGTTCGCCCCCACGCCCTCACGGTGCTGAGCGAGATCGGCATTGATGCTTCAGCTCAAACCAGCAAGACGCTCCACCAGTTCCTCGATGAGCCGTTCGACTACGTGATTACCGTCTGTGACGCGGCGAACGATGCCTGCCCGATCTTTCCAAATGGCGGACAGCGCGAGCACTGGTCGCTGCCAGACCCATCGATGGTCGGCGGGAGCGAGGAGCGTCAGCTGGAGGCGTATCGCGAGGTGCGCGACGATCTGGAGATTCGCATCATGGAGTTCATCCGCCAGGTTGGGACGGGAGCGACGAGCTAGCGGCGGCCTCGCTGCAAGCGAATCATCTGCGCCTTGGCGATCAAGTCGCGCGGGAAGTCCAACAAGATCGGCTCGTAGCCAAGTGGAATCTCCATATGAAGTCCGGCCTTCGTCAGCTTGCGCACCAGGCTCAACTTATCCATCTCGTCAGGGGCAACGAAGCTGACCGCCTCACCGAGTGCGCCCGCGCGTCCGGTGCGGCCAATGCGGTGCACGTAATCCTCAGGGTCGAAGGGGAGCTCGTAGTTGATCACTGCAGGGAGTGCCTCGATGTCGAGACCGCGTGCCGCAACATCGGTGGCGACCATCACGCGCGCCTCGCCGGCCTTGAACGCGGCAAGGGCACGGTTGCGCTGCTTCTGATCCTTGTCTCCGTGAATCTCTACCACGGTGTGTCCGTCGCGATGCAAGAAGTCGCCGAGGCGATTCGCCTCAACCTTGCGGTTTACGAAGACGAGCGCCTGCTCCCACGGCTTGGTGCGGAGGAGGTCGCT
The DNA here is from genome assembly GCA_026389535.1 of Chloroflexota bacterium. Classification (GTDB taxonomy): domain Bacteria; phylum Chloroflexota; class Limnocylindria; order Limnocylindrales; family Limnocylindraceae; genus Limnocylindrus. Next base: position 52,333 of record JAPLHR010000020.1, on the reverse strand, counting down.
GAGCAGCTGTCGTCGGCGTCGATCGTCGACCGCCATGATCACCTGGCGGACGTTCTCGTTCGTCTGGTTGCGTCGCGCAACCTCAACGGTGATTGGGTCGCGTAGGAAGTCTTGCGCGAGCGCTCGGATCGGCTCAGAGAAGGTTGCCGAGAAGAGCAGGCTCTGTCGCTGCTTTGGAATCATGGCGAGGATGCGCTTGAGGTCGGGCATGAAACCCATGTCGAGCATGCGGTCGGCCTCATCGAGGACGAGGATCGACACCTGCGAGAGATTCACCGTCTTGGAGTTGGCGTGATCGAGGAGACGCCCCGGCGTTGCGATGAGGATCTCGAGTCCGGCAAGAAGCATCTTCTGCTGTGGTGGCATCGGGACGCCGCCGTAGACGACGCCGCTGCGCAGTGGCAAGTGTCGACCGTAGGTCGCGGCGCTCTCAGAGATCTGCACGGCGAGTTCGCGCGTTGGCGTGAGGACGAGCGCTCGCACCGGATGGCGAGCAGGGCTTGGCGAGGTGGAGGACATCGGCTTGAGCAGCTGCAAGATTGGCAGAACAAATGCGGCAGTCTTCCCCGTTCCCGTCTGGGCGGCGCCAAGAAGGTCGCGGCCCTGAAGGACGTGCGGAATCGCCTGGGCTTGAATTGGGGTCGGTTCGGTGTACCCCTCGTCAGCGACGGCTCGTAGGAGTTCGGGGGCAAGTCCTAGTTCAGAAAAATCGGGCATCAGTTGGGCAAGCGTACCCGAGAGCGGCGTGAAGGGTGCGATGATCAGTGGATGAAAGAGAAGGCAACGCTCCTTGGTGGCCTCGCACCGGCGCAGCCCCTTGCCGCGCGGATGCGCCCATCGACCCTTGATGAGGTGGTGGGGCAGGTGGCCTTGGTAGGTCCAGGTGGGCCACTGCGCCGACTTATCGAGCGCGGCGAGGCGCCGTCACTCTTGCTCTGGGGGCCACCAGGGAGTGGAAAGTCGACGCTCGCGGCCGTCATCGCAACATCGCTGAAGGCAGTTCCAACCAGCCTCTCTGCAACGAGTGACGGGGTAGCCGAGGTTCGTAAGGCGGTGGCTGCGGCAATTGAACGTCGCGAGCACGGCGAGCAGACGCTCCTCTTTATCGATGAGCTGCACCGCTTCTCGCGCACCCAGCAAGATGCCCTCCTGCCACATGTGGAGGCGGGGACGATCATTCTGGTTGGGGCGACGACAGAGCCGCCCCCACGCGCAATCTCGCCGGCACTTCTCTCGCGCATGCGCACCTTCCGTTTGGCCGCACTAAGCAGCGACGACTTAGAGGCGCTGCTTGATCGCGCGCTCACAGACCCCCGCGGTCTTAATGGAGCGGTGCGGGTCGATGCAGACGCACGTCGCCAGTTGGTTGGCTACGCATCGGGCGACGCACGCCGACTCCTCACGCTCCTCGAGATGGCCGCGCTCATGACGACCGACGGTACCGAGATCACGCCGCGCGAGGTTCTCCTTGCAGCGCAAGATCGCAGCCTGCCGTACGACCAGTCGGGCGTTACCTCCGCGTTGATCAAGAGCATCCGTGGCAACGATCCCGATGCGGCGATCTGGTGGCTAGCGACAGCACTCGAGGGCGGCGAGGATCCACGAGTCATTGCCCGACGACTGCTCGTCTCCGCATCAGAGGATGTGGGGAATGCTGATCCTGCCGCGCTTCCACTCGCCGCAGCTGCAGCGCAGGTCGTCGAACTCGCCGGATCACCGGAGTGCGATTGGGCCCTCGCGCAAGCGGTGACCTATCTCGCGTCTGCGCCGAAGTCGCCACGTGCCGGTGAGGCGCTTGCCGCAGCGCGTGAGCAGATCGCGACCGGCGGTCAGCTTCCCGTTCCTGGTCATCTGCGCGCGGCGGCCAAGACCTATCAGTCGCCACACGCAGCTGGTGAACCGTTCGACGTTGCACAGGAGTACCTGCCGCAAGAGATTGCGACGAAGCGCTTCTATGCACCTTCGGGGAGTGGGGCTGAGGCGGAGTTGCGCGATCGCATCGCAGCGCTGCGCGCCGCGCGCGCCAAGGGCGCGAAGCCTTAAGCGAGTCCGTGTGCGAGTAGCAACTCGCGATTCCCGAGGATCTCACTGGTTGATCCGTCGGCGACAATCACACCGCGATCCACCACGATGCTGCGCGGGAATGCGGCGCGTGCCAACTCAAGGTCATGCGTGCTGACGATGAGCGTCTGCGTGAGTGACTGCAACAACTCAATGAGTTCGCGTCGACCACGTGGGTCAAGTCCAGCCGATGGTTCGTCGAACACCAAGATGCTTGGATTCATGGCGAGGACGGTGGCAAGGGCGACACGCTTACGCTGCCCAATAGAGAGGCGCATTGGTGCACGCTGCGCCAGATCAAGTGCGCCAACAGCGGCAAGGGCAACTTCTACGCGATCGTGAATCGCGCCGGGGGTGAGGCCCATATGGGTGGGGCCGAACGCCACGTCATCCCACACCGTTGGGCTGAAGAGCTGGTCATCAGGATCCTGAAAGACGAGCCCCACCTCGGCGCGTACCCGGCCAATCGTCTCGTTTGACACCTGCATCCCCGCCACGTGCACGGTGCCGTGCGTTGGGCGGTGGATCCCATTGAGGTGCAACATCAGGGTGCTCTTCCCCGCGCCGTTCTGCCCGAGTAGTGCAACCTTCTCACCCCCGGTGATCGCAAGATCCATGCCGCGCAGCGCCTCGGTGCCATCTGGATAGCGGAAGTGCAGGTGAGAGATCGCAATCGTGCCGTCGCCAGTTGGCGTGAGCGGCGCGTCATGCGCATGATCGTGCCCATGGCTGTGTGGCAGCGGCGCCCCTGGGTGTGTATGGAGGTGCTCGTGCCGATCAGTCATACGTTCAGCCTACAGTCGCGGCAGCAGCACGCCAGCGAGGGTCAAGACAAGCACCAGGACCAGAACCCCAACGACCTTGATCGTGAGGCGCGGGTCGGCAACAGGCAACGTGCCAACCGAGAGGGAGCCCGTCGCCCCGCGGGAGGCGGCAGCCTCTTCGATGCGCTGCGCTCGGGAGTAGGCGCGCAAGAAGAGCGAGCCGACCAGGTTCCCCGTTGTGCGTGCACGCCATGCGATGGTCCCGCCGATCCGCTCTCGACCTACGCCAACTGGACTGGCAGAGCGTGCGGTGCGCGCGCGGAGCATCCGTCGAGCCTCATCACGGAGGAGCTCGAGGTACCGAATCGTTAAGCCGGCGCTTGTGGCGATCACGTCGGGGAGTCGCATGCGGCGGAGGGCAGTGACAATTGAGGGGGGACTCGCGAGCGCCAAGAGGAGAACCGAGGCTTGAACGCTGATCCACGCCTTCAGCAGCGCGGTCAGCGCGATGCGCAGTCCTGCACCCGAGATCTGCAGGGTGAGCGGACCGACACTGCCAGCCCAGAGCAACTCGTCGTTGCGAAGGAAGACGATTGGCACGGCGGCAACGACAAACGGCAAGGCGACGAGTCCACGCCGGGCGAGGTGCCCTGGGCTTATTCCAAGCAGCGCTCCGGCAAACGTCACCAACAGCCAAGCGAGCAGTAGAGCCACATACGATCCTGGTGGCAGGAGTGCAACGGCCGTGACAAAGGCGAGCGTGGTGATCACTGCAGCACGGGCGTCGCGCCCAACGCCGCGTGGCTCCACGGCTACGATTTTGTGCGGCTCCGCGCGAGACGGCCGAGGGCCAGCAGTACGCCAATCACCACGATCATTCCGAGCAGGCCAGCAACCACCGTCGATGCGGTTCCATCAAGCCCTGGGATGGTGTAGTCGGGGAAGAGTTCAAACGGTGCTGAGAGACCTGCATCCAGGAAACCGAGCTCCTCTGCAACGGCCTCTAGGCCATCGGGATCAGCGGATGCGAAAAAGCTCGCAAGCGTTGCCACTCCACCAGCGATGACCACGCCAATTGCCAGGCGACGCACCGGTGATGCTTTTCGTGGTGCGCTCACTCCTGCCAAAATGTCTGGAGCTGTTTGCGCAATAAAGGTGAGCGCGGCAACGGTGATGAGCGCTTCGCCAATACCGATGAGGGCATGCACGCCGAGCATGGCGGGCAGTCCCACGGCAATGTTCGTCGTGCCCGAGAGACCAAGTTGCAGCGTGGTGAAGCCCGCGGCAGCAACGACGGCAAGCCAAGCCGCAACCCCCGCGCCGAGAATCGTCGCGCTGCGGCTACCGCCGAGCGCCGTGCCGATTCCGCGAGCGACAAACGAGCCACCGAGTGTGCCGATGATTCCCATGTTGAAGATGTTGGCGCCAAGTACCAAGAGACCGCCATCCTGGAAGAGAAGTGCCTGAATACCGATCACCGTCGCCATCACAATCGTGCCGGCCCACGGGCCAAGCAGATAGCCGGCGAGCACTCCGCCGAGCAGGTGGCCGCTCGTGCCCGTCGCAACAGGGAAGTTGAACATCTGGGCAGCGAAGATGAAGGCGCCGAGCACCCCCATCAGAATTGGCTGCGACGCAATCAGTCGCACATCGGTGCGGCTCGTCTTTCGCACGGCAATCCCAATCAGGACCGCAGTGGCAACCCACAGCAGAAGGGAGATCTGCGGCGAGAGGAACCCGTCAGGGATGTGGAGCTGCGGATACATCAGAACCTCCTTTGGGCCAGCCTCAGGGTGCTTAGCCAGGAGTAGAGTCTATCGCAACACGTTGCAATAAGCCATCCCGTATCCTGCCCGAGATGGCTTCTACATCTGAACCAACAGGGACGCTCGCCACCCGCCTCCAGGCGGCGGTGCAGGCGCGTGGTCAGCGCTGGACCGAGCAGCGGCAGCTGATCGCCGACGTGCTCGCCGCCTCCGACGGCCATGCGACCGGGGCCGAACTGGTGGAGCGCGTGCGGGTCGCAGACCCATCGGCAACCCCGTCGACGGTCTACCGCACCCTCGATCTGCTCGAAGAGCTGGGGTTTGCAACGCACCACCACGGGGTCGATGGCCGCGAGACCTATCACTTAGAGGAGGTGGTCGCCCATGGGCACGTGCACTGCCAGGGGTGCGGCGCCGAGGTGGAACTTGATGCCGAAGCTGCGAAGCCGATCCTCGCTGCGATTGAGCGGGCCACCGGCTACGCCGCCGACCTCGACCACCTCTCGCTCCAGGGGCGCTGCCCCTCGTGCCGGGCCGCCGCCGCGCGGTAGACTCTGCGCGATGGCGCACCGCATGTGCGCCGCACAAGTAAGGATGGACCCATGGCTGAGAAGTTGAAGATCACGTACGCCACGCTGAATGACTCCAACGAGGAGATCCATATTGGGTATGAGGCCGGCCTCGCGCAGGCTCGCGCACTCATGGGCGGCGCACACGGAAACTTCATCAATGGCACCTGGTCCACCGCGGGCGACACCTTCGTCAAGAAGTCCCCAATCGATGGCAGCGTTGTCGGCACCTTTAGTAAGGGCGATCGCTCCACGGCGAAAGCCGCAATCGCCGCAGCTAAGGCGGCGTACCCGGCCTGGTCGAAGCGACCATGGCAGGAGCGCGTCGCGCTGATTCGCGCGGCGGCCGAACTGATCAGCGAGCGACAGTTCCTCTACTCCGCACTCCTCTCTATTGAGGTTGGCAAGAATCGCCTCGAGGCGCTCGGCGACGTCGAAGAGACCGCCGACTTCTTCCGCATCTATGCGGGCGAAGTTGAGCGCAATAAGGGCTACATCCACACCATGGGGAACCTTGGTGACGCAAAGGTTGAGACGGCCACCGTCCTCAAGCCGTACGGCGTCTGGGCGGTTATCAGCCCATTCAACTTCCCCTTCGCCCTGATGGGCGGTCCAGTTGGTGCCGCACTCGTTGCCGGCAACTCGGTCGTGCTGAAGCCTTCGTCAGAGGCGCCGCTCTCGGCGGTGCTGCTCGCGCAAGCGATTAGCGATGCAGGAATTCCAGCTGGTGTCTTCAACATGGTGATGGGACCAGGCGAAAGCGTTGGCGCAGAGCTGCAGGAGAACCATGATGTCTCTGGCATCACCTTCACCGGCTCAGCCGAGGTGGGCATGCAGGTCTACCGATCGTTTGCCAAGAATTATCCGAAGCCTGTCATTGTTGAGATGGGCGGAAAGAACCCAACGATCATCTCGAAGCATGCGGATCTTGAGAAGGCGGCCGAAGGGGTCCTTCGCTCTGCGTTCGGTCTCGGTGGGCAGAAGTGCTCGGCGAATAGCCGCGTCTATATCGAAGCGTCGGTGCATGACGAATTCGTGAAGCACCTCGTAGAGAAGACGAAGGCGCTGAAGGTCGGCGACCCAACGGTGCGCGGCGTCTTCCTTGGGCCAATCATCAACCAGCGCTCCGTCGACACCTTTATGCAGGCTTGCGACGAGGCGAAGCGTGATGGAACGATCGAGATCGGCGGCGGCCGCCTGACCGATGGCGATTTCGCCAAGGGCTTCTACGTCACACCGACCGTGGTGACGGGGCTCCCAGCAACGCATCGCCTCTTCACCGACGAGCTCTTCACGCCGTTCGTCGCGGTGGCGAAGATTGCCTCGTTCGAAGAGGGGATCACCCTCGCCAATAAGAGCGAGTACGCCCTCACCGCCGGTTGCTATACCGAGGATGAGGCCGAAATCAAGACCTTCCTCGACACCATCGATGGCGGGGTGATCTACGTAAACCGCCGAGTGGGATCCACGACCGGCGCATGGCCGATGGTCCAGCCGTTCGGCGGCTGGAAGAAGTCGGGCACGACAGGGAAGTCGGGCGGTGGCCTCTACTACGTGCCGCAATACCTGCGCGAGCAGAGCCAGACGATCGTCCGCTAAACGGGGGATCTCCTCGTATACACTCCGCATATAAAGCATCCATAGGAGGGGCACCATGACGATCGCCGAGAAGCCTGCAACCTGGCCAGCCACGCTGCCGCACCTCGTCACCAAGGTGCCCGGCCCAAGGGCCCTCGCCCAGGTTGCCGCCGACCAGGCCGTCGTCTCCGGAAGCCTGCCCCGCGCCTATCCGTTTGCTCCCGTACGCGGCTTTGGCATGGGCGTTGAGGATCAGGATGGGAACGTCTTCCTCGACTTCTGCGCCGGCATCGCCGTGAACTCCACGGGCCACTGCCACCCGCGCGTGGTCGACGCGATCGTGCAGCAGGCGCAGCGCCTCTTGCACTACAGCGCCTCCGACTTCTACGAGCAGCGCTACCAGGAGCTCGCATCGGCGCTCGCCGCATCGGCACCATGGAAGGGGCCATCAAAGGTCCTCTTGCAGAATTCAGGGACCGAAGCGGTTGAGGCCTCCATCAAGTTGGCCCGCTACATGAGCGGTCGCCAGTGGATCGTTGGTTTCGTCGGCGGCTTCCACGGACGAACCCTCGGTGCACTCACGTTGACAAATTCCAAGGCGAAGTACCACGCCCACTTTGGCCCATTGGCGCCAGGCTTCTTGCACGTGCCATTCGGCAGCGAGGGCCTCGACGAACTCGAAGAGCGCATCATTGCGCGCACCATCCCTGGCGACGAGATCGCCGCGTTCGTTGTTGAGCCGGTGCAGGGCGAGGGTGGCTACATCGTTCCCGACAAGGAGTTCTTCCCACGTCTGAAGCAGATCGCCGACAAGTACTGCATCGCCATCGTTGTTGACGAGGTGCAGTCCGGCGCCGGTCGCACCGGCAAGATGTGGGCGATCGAAAACTTCGGCATTGAGCCCGACATCGTCGCCGCGGCGAAGGGTCTCGGCTCAGGGATGCCGATCGGCGCAGTCATCGCCAAAGAGCACTGGATGCGCTGGAAGCCCGGCTCGCACGGCTCAACGTTCGGTGGCAATCCGGTTGCTGCAGCTGCGGCCATCGCCACACTGGAAGTGATTCGCGATGAGAACCTGATGCAGAACGCGATCGATCGCGGCGCACAGGCGGTCAAGGGTTTGCGTGCAGGTCTTGCAGGCAACAAACATGTCACCGACATTCGTGGCATCGGCCTGATGATCGGCGTCGACTTCACCGATGGCGACATTGCCGGTGAGGTTGAGGTCGAGGCGTTTGAGCGCGGCCTTCTCGTGCTGACATGTGGCGACCGCGGCGTGCGCATGAGCCCCCCACTCATCGTGAACGAAGCCGAAATGAATACCGCGATCCGCATCTTCTCTGAGGCCGCAGCGGCAGTCGCCGCTCGGCACTGAGCGAGCGCCCATGCGCGGGCCTCTAACAGCCTTCGCAGGAGAGACCAATTGAGCACCTCGAAACTCGTCGATATGCGCACGGCGATCGCCGCGCATGTGCACGACGGCGATACGGTGGCCATTGAAGGATTCACGCACTGCATCTCGTTTGCGGCCGGGCACGAGATCATTCGACAGAGGCGACGCAATCTGACGCTGGCGCGAATGACACCCGATCTCGTGTACGACCAGATGGTTGCTGCAGGCTGCGCCAAGAAGTTGATCTTTAGCTGGCTCGGCAATCCTGGCGTCGGTTCGCTGCATGCGATTCGTCGACGCACGGAGCCAGCCGCGCTCGCCCCCGGCGAATCACTCCTGGAGATCGAGGAGTACAGCCATCACGGCATGGTCGGTCGCTATGTGGCGGGCGCGCACCGCCTCCCGTTCTACCCGCTGCGCAGCTACTCCGAGAGCGACCTGCCGAAGGTGAATCCGCTGATTCGCACCGTACAGAGCCCGTTTGGTGGTGAAGAGGTCTACGCCGTGCCGCCGCTCAACCCCGACGTGACGATCATCCATGCCCAGCGCGCCGACGCTGAGGGGAACGTACAGATGTGGGGCCTACTCGGCTGCCAGAAGGAGGCGGCCTTCGCCGCCAAGCACGTCATCGCCGTGGTCGAAGAGATCGTGCCAACCAGTGTGATCCGCGCCGATCCGAATCGCACCATTGCTCCTGGGCTGATCGTGAGCGCCGTAGTGTGCGAACCGTTCGGTGCGCACCCGTCGTACGTGCAAGGTTCGTACGATCGCGACAATGCCTTCTATCGCGAATGGGACACCATCAGCCGCGATGCCGCCGCCACCGAGGCGTGGCTGCAGGAGTGGGTCTACGGCGTAAAGGATCGCGCCGCCTACGTGGCGAAGTTCGGTGGCGACTACTTCAAGGGGCTCACCCCAACGAGTGCCCCATCCGGTTCGGTTGACTACGGAGACTACCGATGAGCGCGCAGCGTCCGGCGAGCAAGAGCGAGTTGATGGTCGTCGCCTCTGCGCACGCCCTGACCGGAAAGCGCGTCTGCTTCGTGGGGGTGGGCCTCCCGAACATCGCCGTGAACCTCGCCAAGCGCACCGTCGCACCAGAGATGGAGCTGGTCTACGAGGCGGGCGTCTTCGGCGCAAATCCCGCACGACTTCCACTCTCGATTGGTGACCCAACGATCGTGACCGGCTCCACCGCCACCGTCTCCATGCACGACCTCTTCGGCCTCTACCTGCAGGGGGGTCGCATCGATGTGGGCTTCCTCGGCGGCGCGCAGATCGATCGATTCGGCAACTTGAACACGACGGTGATCGGCGACTACGCGGCACCGAAGACGCGCCTCCCTGGGTCGGGTGGCGCATGCGAGATCGCGATCAACGCCAAAGAGATTCTGGTGATCATGCGCCAGAGCACGCGCAGCTTTGTGAAGGAGCTCGACTTCCGCACCTCGCCTGGCAATCTTGGCGGCGCCGTCGCGGCGGCGAAGACGCGCGCGGCGCAGGGCTGGGGCGGCAGTGGACCATCGGGCGTTATCACCGATCTCGGCGTGTATGGATTCGACGACGACGGTGAGATGGCGCTGCGCAGCCTGCATCCGGGCGCAACCCTTGATCAGGTGCGTGCATCGATCGGTTGGGAGATCCGCATCCCGCAGAGCTTCCCCGCCACGCCGACGCCGACCGACGAGGAGCTGCGCCTGATCCGCGAAGAGCTCGACCCGACCGGGGCATACGTCTCGTGAGTAGCGGGAAGATCTTCAGCCGCGGCGGTCCCGCGCTCCCCATCGCCGCATCTGGCGACGGCGCCTACATCACTGACAAGAGCGGTCGGCGCTACCTCGATGCCGCAGGTGGCGCCATTGTCGTGGGGATTGGTCACGGCCGACGCGCCGTTGCCGATGCCGCCGCGGCGCAGATGGCAAAGATCGCCTACGCCCATGGGAGCGCCTTCACCGCCGAGGCGCTCGACGCCTGGGCGAGTGAGATTGGTCCACTTCTACCAATGAAGAACCCGTCGCTCTATCCGGTCTCTGGCGGTTCGGAGGCTGCGGAGACGGCGCTCAAGATGGTGCGCGCCTACTGGCTGGCGCAGGGCGAGCCCGATCGCACCGTGGTGGTGAGCCGCTGGGGGAGCTATCACGGCAACACCCTCGGTGCCCTCGACCTCTCCGGTCGCACTGGGCTGCGACGCCCATACGAGCCGTGGCTCGGCCGCTTTGAGCATGTCTCGGCCCCGTATTCGTATCGTGCTGGTCTCGACGGCGCCAACGCGATTGCCAGCGGCGCCGAAGCGGTCGCCGAACTTGACGCGCTGCTGAGCCGCATTGGCCCAGGGCGCATCGCCGCCTTCGTTGCCGAGCCGATCGTTGGTGCAACGCTCGCCGCCGCCGTGCCATCCGACGACTACTGGCCAGCGGTCAGCGCCTGGTGCGCGCGCAACAAGGTGCTGCTCGTTGCCGATGAGGTGATGACCGGATTCGGTCGAACGGGAACCTGGTTCGGCTCAAACCACTGGAACCTACAACCAGACCTGCTGCTCGCGGCGAAGGGCGTGACCAGCGGCTACTGGCCGTTCGGTTTCGTTGCTGCGGCCGCCCATGTTGCCGAGCCGATCTTGGCGAGTGGATTCGTACACGGCTTCACCTACAGCCACTCAGCTCCCGGCGCCGCCGTTGCGCGCTCCGTGCTGAAGATTCTGCGCGACGAGAACCTGATCGAGGCCTCAGCAACCCGAGGCGCCGAGCTGCGCGCGGCACTCGAAGCAGAGCTCGTCAACGATCCGTGGGTCGGTGAGATTCGCGGCCGCGGTCTCCTACTCGGGATCGAACTTGTTGCCGACCGCGCGAACAAGGCGCCGCATGCGCGTGCCAAGCGCGTCACCGAGCGCGTGTTGGCGCACGCCAAGAACGCGGCCGATGTTGGCCTGCTGCTCTATAGCGCCACGGGCCAGGCCAACGGCGTAGACGGCGACCAAATTGTGATCGGTCCACCGTTCGTCATTGGTGACGAGGAGATTGCGCGCATCGCGCGCGGGACCGCCGCAGCGATCCGCGCGGTACGCGACGAGGCTTAGGCGTTAATCGAGAGGGTGATCTCGACGTTCCCTGCGAGCGCTGCTGATATTGGGCAGCCGCCCTTCGCCCCTTCGGCAAGCTCCGCAAACTTCGCAGCATCAAGACCCGGAACATCGCCCTTGAGGGTGAGCGCCGACCTCGTTACGCGCCAACCCGCCTCGACCTTCTCAAAGGTCACGGTCGCCGAAACGTCGAGCTGCTTGGCCGGAGTGTTATTGCGCGCCAGGCCGCCCGAGAGCGCCATTGCGAAGCAGGATGCGTGCGCTGCGGCGAGCAACTCTTCTGGAGAGGTTGATCCATCATGCGCCTCGGAGCGTCGCGGCCAACTTACTGGCAGCGCACCGATTGCTCCGCTCTCAAACGAGGTGATGGCCCCGGAGCCCTCAAGGAGTGAGCCGTTCCATGTAGCGGTCGCCGTTCGCGTGGTCATGATTAACCCCCCTTAATGCGTTTTTAGCCCCGCAGCATCATCGGCGGGATTCCGCGATACTACGCCTGTTGGGCGTTGTTGCCCACTCCAATCGGCGAAATAGAGGGGGACTCCATGTTTTTCCTGACCAAGCTCGCGGTCGCTCGACGCAGCGTGACCATTTTGATCGCACTCGCAGTCTTCGGCGGGGGCGTGGCGAGTTGGGGGAGCCTGAAGCAGGAGTTGCTTCCAAACATCGACTTCCCAATCATCACCGTGATCGCTCCATACCCGGGGGCAGGCACCGCCGACGTTGCCGAGCAGGTGGCCGCGCCGATTGAGGCCGCTGTGGCCTCAGTTGCAGGCGTCGAGTCGCTCCGCTCCGTCTCAACGACCGGGCTCGGCTTCGTCTCCGCCCAATTCGCCTACGGGAGTGACGTCAAGGAGATCGTGCGCCAGATTGAGGCCGCGATCGACGGTTCGCGCCTCCCCGCTGGCGTTACGCCAGTCGTTCGCAACTTCAACATCAACTCTGCTGCCGTTGTCATCGCCACCCTGACCCCAAAGGGCGATACGACGTTGACGGAGCTGGCAACGCTTGCGCAGAGCGAGCTGATGCCGAGCCTCCGCGGCATCAGCGGCATCTCCGCCGCCGATCTCTCGGGTGGCAGTGAGACCCAGGCCTACATTCAACTTGACGCAGCAAAGCTCGCCGCTACGGGTGTCAGCATGTCGCAGGTTCAAGGCCTGATTCAGGCGAACAACCTGACTTATCCGGGTGGCCAGCTCCCAGTGGGCAGCACCCTCGTGCCCGTGTCGGCCACTGGCCGCTTCACCTCAGTTGCCGACCTTGAGAACCTCATCGTTGGCGGCGGAGTGACGCCAACTGGTCAGCCGTACCCCGTCTTCTTGAAGGATGTCGCGACGGTCTCGCTCGCCGAGGTGCACACCACCGGCTGGTCTGAGACGAACGGCACCCCTGGCCTGACCATCAGCGTGAGCAAGTCGGCCGATGCCAATACCGTGACCACCGCCCAGGAATCGATTGCCGCCATTGAGAAGTTTGCCGAGGCACACTCGGCCCAGGTGAAGCAGTCGGTGGTTACTGACGCATCGGTCTTCATCCTCGATTCAGTCAATTCGCTCTTGCAGGAGGGTGGCCTCGGTGCCGCCTTCGCCGTCATCGTCATCTTCGTCTTCCTGCTGAACCTCCGCTCAACCATCGTTGCCGCGGTGAGCATTCCGCTGAGCGTCTTGTCGGCAATCATCCTCATGTCAACGACCGGCATCACCATCAACATCATGACCCTCGGCGGACTCGCCGTTGCGGTCGGTCGCGTCGTCGACGACTCGATCGTGGTCCTAGAGAACATCTATCGGCACCGCAGCCAAGGCGAGCCCATCGGCGAAGCGGTGCTCAACGGCACGCGCGAGGTTGCCTCGGCGATCACCAGCTCGACCATCACGACGATCGCGGTCTTCTTGCCGCTCGGCGTCGTGGGCGGCCTGATCAGCCAGTTCTTCCTGCCATTCGCACTCACCGTTACCTATGCTCTTCTCGCATCGCTGATCGTTGCGCTCACAGTGATCCCAGTGCTCGCCTACTTCCTGGTGAAGGTGAAGGGCTCCAAGGCAACGATTCCGTACGCGGTCGACACTGACCGCGAAGAGATCTCGATCTGGGGTCGCATCTATCTGCCAATCCTTGGCTTGGCTCTGCGCCGCCGTGCCACAAAGCTCTTCACTCTCCTCATCGCGTTCAGCCTCTTCCTTGGGTCCACCTCGCTTGTGAGTGCGATTCCAACGCAGTTCTTGAATAGTGGTAGCGATAAGGTATTGACGATTACCGTGAACCCACCGCTCGGTACTTCGACAGATCGCGTCCTTACGCGCAGCCGCGTTGCGTACGAGATCCTCGCAAAGGATCAAACGGTTGAGTTGGTAACGACCTCGATTCCGAGCGCGGATTCAACAGGGACGCAAACGCTCGTTGCTGCCACGACGGGGCGAGCACCAAATGCTGCACGAATGACGGTGCGGCTTACCGCCGACTCAAGCCTTGCAGAGGCGAAGACTCGCTTTGCGAATGAGCTCGCCGACGTTGGCACCCAGGGCTGGACGGTTACGGTGGAGGAGGTCGGCTTTGCCGCCGGCTCCAACGCCATCTCAGTGATCGTCACCGGTGAGCGTGCCGCTGACGTTGAGGCCGCATCAGACCTTCTTGTCACAACACTCGCCGCGAATGGCGACCTCGCAAACGTGAAGAGTGATCTCGTAAAGGCTGGTCGCCAGATTGAGATCACCGTCAACCCATCAGCGGCCGCGATTGCCGGCCTCTCAGCGGCGCAGGTTGCTGGCGAGGTACGCAATCTCCTGGTCGGTTCGCAGCTCGGGCAGATCACGATTGATGGTGAAAAGGTGAACCTCTCCATCAAGATCGACAGCAGCGCCGTCAGCGACATTGCCCAGCTCGGTGCGCACCTGGTTGGCGGCGCAAAGAAGGTGCCGCTCAGCAGCATCGCAACGATCGAAGAGCTCTCCGTTCCATCAAGCATTACGCGCATCGACCAGGCGCTCGCCGCAAACGTGACCGGCGAGATCGCGGTCGCCGACACCGGTGCCGTGAACACCGCCGTGAAGACAGCGGTTACCGACCTGCAGAGCGCAGGGAGGTTGAGCAAGGTCAGCGTGCGCCTCGCCGGCGTGACAGAGCAGCAGAACGCTTCGTTCGGCGGCCTCTTCACCGCGATGGCCGTCGCAATCCTGCTCGTCTACCTGACCATGGTGTTGGTCTTCAACTCGCTTGTGGATCCGCTCGTGATCATGTTCAGCCTGCCACTCGCTGTGATCGGTGCCTTCCCGGCCCTGCTGATCACGAATCGTCCGATCGGCATCTCGGCACTCATCGGCTTCCTGATGTTGATCGGCATCGTGGTGACAAATGCCATCGTGCTGCTCGACCGCGTTGAGCAGCTGCGCCACGAGGGGGTCCCAACGAAGGATGCCCTTCTGCGCGCCGGGGCAACGCGTGTGCGCCCGATCCTGATGACGGCGGTCGCCACGATCTTGGCGCTCCTGCCACTCGCAGCAGGGCCGAGCGAGGGCTCGATCATCGCCGCCGAGCTCGGCACGGTGGTGATTGGCGGACTCCTCTCATCGACGCTCCTTACCCTGCTCGTGGTGCCAGTGGTGTACAGCCTTATCGACGGGCTCAAGGAGAGCCTCTCGCGCGGCGAGCGGGCGAAGGCCGCCTGAATAGGGGTCCCGAGCCAATCCTGATAGAATCAGTCGGGATTACCCCGCAGAGTCCAGCAGGGAAGAGGAGGCTCCATGACAGTCGCTAAGGAGACGGTTCGCGACGAACGGGAGCAGTACGCCTTTCACGACGACATCACCTACCTGCGCGAGACGAAGGCCGGCCTGACCGAGGCCACGGTTCGGGAGATCTCCGAGACGAAGGACGAGCCAGCCTGGATGCTGGAGTATCGCCTCCGCGCCTACAAGCACTTTGAGGCCCGTGCGATGCCGATGTGGGGTGGCGACCTCACGAAGCTCGACTTCTCGAAGATCGTCTACTACCGCAAGCCATCCGAGCGCGAAGAGAAGTCGTGGGACGACGTTCCCGACCAAATCAAGAAGACCTTCGAGCGACTCGGCATCCCAGAGGCGGAGCGCAAGTTCCTCTCGGGCGTTGGCGCGCAGTACGACTCGGAAGTCGTCTACCACTCCGTGCGCGAAGACCTGCAGAAGCTCGGCGTCGTCTTCATGGGTACCGACCAGGGAATGAAGGAGTACCCAGAGATCTTCAAGAAGTACTTCGGCACCGTTATTCCAGCCGAGGACAACAAGTTTGCCGCCCTCAATTCGGCTGTCTGGTCGGGGGGCTCGTTCGTCTATGTGCCAAAGGGCGTCGAGGTGCCACTCCCACTGCAGGCCTACTTCCGCATCAACGGACAGAACACCGGGCAGTTCGAGCGCACCCTAATCGTTGTAGATGAGGGCGCAAGCTTGCACTACATCGAGGGTTGCACCGCGCCAAACTGGGCAACCGACTCACTGCATGTCGCCGTCGTCGAGGTGATTGCACTTCCGGGTGCCAAGGTGCGCTACACCACGATTCAGAACTGGTCGAACGATGTCTACAACCTGGTGACGAAGCGGGCGCACGCGCACGCTGGTGCAACCGTTGAGTGGATCGACGCCAACACGGGCGCACAGCTCACCATGAAGTACCCAGGCATCTACCTGCTTGGCGAGAAGGCGCACGCCGAAATCGTCTCTGTCGCTGTCGCCTCAAAGGGTCAGCGTCAAGACACCGGCGCAAAGGCGATACACCTTGCGGCCAATACGACGAGTCGAATTGTTGGCAAGTCGGTCTGCAAGGATGGCGGCGTGGCAACCTACCGCGGCACGGTTCGCGTGGCGCCTGGTGCAACCGGTGTCACCACGAGCGTGCGTTGCGATGCGCTGATCCTCGATGAGGGGAGCCGCTCCGAAACATATCCGTACATCGATATTCAAGAGGACGACACCTCGATGAGCCACGAGGCGACGGTCGGGCGCGTCTCCGATGATCAGATCTTCTATCTGATGAGCCGTGGGATGACGGAGAACGAGGCAACGAATCTGATCGTGCAGGGCTTCCTTGAGGTCTTCACCAAGGAGTTGCCGATGGAGTACGCCCTTGAGTTCAATCGCCTGATTCGACTCGAGATGGAGGGGGCCCTCGGGTGACCCGTCGCGCTCTCGCTGATCTCCCCCTCGAGTGGGCGACAACCGACATGATCACCACGCTCAGCCCAGGGGGCGCCGGCTTAGCTGAGCGCACGGTGGCACTCGCCGCGTTTCACGCCCTGCCAACGGAGTCAAACCTGCTCTTCACCGGATACGTCGACCTGCGAGCGGCAGAGGTAGAGCGCGCCGCGCCCGCCCCGCTCCCACAAGAGATTCGCCCCCTTCCCGCCACTGCGCTGCCAGAGGGCGCCGCTGCACTGATTGAGATTTCGAGCGCAGGTGTCGGCGCCTACCTTGGTGCGGAGGCCATCGCCGCCGGCTTGAGTGCCACGCCGCTCAGTCCATCCACACCGATGGGTGGCGCAACCGAGGATCGCACCGCTGCGCTCGTCGCCGCACTCTGGAACGCTGGCGTCTCAATCACCCTCGGCGCTGGTCGACTGGCCGCGCCGATCGTGATCCGCGTTGTTGCTCCAGAGGCTGGCTCGTCGCTCCTTGCCCGCATCGCCGTGAACCTTGGCGACGGCGCACAGGCATCGATCGTGGAAGAGATCAGCGGCAGTGCCGCCGTGCCCGGCGCCGCCACCTCGCTCTTGGCGATCAGTAGTGAGATCACGCTCGGCGCGCGCGCATCGTTGGCGCTCTCATCCATTCAAGACCTCCCTGAAGACCGCGCCTATGTGACGGTCCGCCGCCATACCTTTGGCGAGAAGGCGCAGTTGCAGCTCACCGTTGCGCAGGTCGGCGCACGGCTGGTGCGCGGGCGCATCGATCACCTGCTTTCGGGCGATGGATCTGGCGTTCGCCAGGTCGAGGTGGTCTTCGGCGCCAGCGATCAGATTCACGACCTCACCACCTATAGCCTGCACTCCGGTCAGAAGACGGTTGGCGATCTGTTGGCGAAGGGTGTGTTTGCTGGAAACGCGCGCGGCTACATCAAGGGGGTCACGACGATTCCACGCAGCGGACGTGGCACCAACTCGTACCTCGGTGAGTTCGGCATGCTCCTCTCGAAGACGGCGCGCAGCGTGGCGATCCCATCACTCTGGATTGACCAGCCGGACTGCGAGCGCGCGGCGCACGGGAGCTCCGTTGGGCCAATCGATCCCGCCCAGATCTTCTACCTCCGCTCGCGCGGGCTGACCGATGCCGAAGCGCGCCGGATCATCGTGATGGGATTCCTCGAGCCCGTTGTCGCTGCACTCCCGCTCGATGCCGACGCTGAGCGCCTGCGCGAGGTGCTTGCTGCGAAGCTCGATGCCGCGCTGGCGAAGCAGCCCGCGGCGCTCGCCTCTTAACTGGCGCAGATGCCAGCAGAGCGCCTCTTCCCCGCAGTAGAACTTCCTGACGGCACGATGCGCCTTGCGTGGCCAGGTGGCGCGGCTATCCTAGTGGTGAATCGCGGCGGCAAGCTGCTAGCGGTTGACGGCGTTTGCACCCACGAGTATTGCGAGCTTGATCGCGGCTTTCTCTCGCCAGCCACCGTTGACCGACCCACCGTGACCTGCCCCCTGCACCTCTCGCGATTTGACCTAGAGAGCGGGGAGCCGCTCGATCCACCGGCCGAGATTCCGCTCGGGGTTCACGTGGTGAGCGTCGACGATCAGGGGTGGGTGGTGCTTCAGACCTAGCCCTGCGCAGCGCGCTACGATGGGGGCGACGCGCACCAAATGCGCAAGAGGGGAGCCCCAATGCAAGAGATCAAGGATCGCGCCGCAAGCATCGCTGGCCTCGCCTTAGAGCGCGACGCAATCTTCTTGTACGACGCCCTCGCCAAGATTGAGAAGAACCCCGCACGCCGCAGCGCCTTTGAGCGCATCGCCACAAGTGAGCGCCGCCACGCCGCCATCTGGGAGGCGAAGCTCCTCAGCCTGGGCGAGCAGGTGCCTGCCAGCAAGCGCCCAAGTTGGCGCGTGCGCCAGATCACGCTCCTCGCTCGCCTCTTCGGCACCCCCGCCGTGAGCGAGATGGTCAAGGCGCTCGAAGGGTACGAAGAGGAGATCTACGGCGCCCACAGCGACGTTGCAGAGGTCACCGATATTGCCGCCGATGAGGCGAAGCACGCCGACATCTGGCGTGAACTTGATGCTGGAAAGAGCGAGGGTACATATCGCGCTGGGCTCGCTGAGACGAAGGCCCGCGAGACGTGGCACCGCGTCGGCAACAGCGGCACGCTGCGAGCAACCATCTTCGGCGTCTCCGACGGCCTCGTCTCTAACGCCGCCTTGGTGATGGGTATTGCGGGAGCGACCACGGCCAGTGGCCAGGGTGGCTTCGTGGTGCTTGCTGGTGTCGCAGGCCTCCTTGCCGGTGCGTTCAGCATGGGGGCGGGCGAGTACGTGTCGATGCGCAGTCAGACTGAGCTCCTTGAGCGCCAGATCGAACTGGAGCGCGCAGAGCTTGAGGCGATGCCCGAAGAGGAGGAGGCCGAGATCGCAGCGATCTATCAGTCGCGTGGCTTCCCCGATGACGAGGCGAAGTTAATCGCCAAACGACTTATGGCCGATCCGAAGATTGCACTTGAGACGCTCGTCCGCGAAGAGCTCGGCCTTGACCCAGAGCAGCTCGGATCTCCATGGGGCGCCGCAATCGGCTCGTTTGTCGCCTTTGCGATTGGCGCATTCGTGCCACTCTTGCCGTTCATCCTGCTGAACGGGTCCACCGCACTCTTGATCAGCATCGCCTTGACAGCGGCCGCGCTCTTCGGTGTTGGCGCCGCGGTGAGCCTGTTGACCGGCAAGTCTGCAATCTATACAGGGTCACGCCAGCTCGCCATCGGCGCCGCAGCGGCAGCCATCACCTACGCCGTTGGATCGCTCATCGGGGTCAACATCTAAATGTTCCCGCTGCCGCCTGATCCGGTACTCATCGCGCTCGGACCACTCGTCATTCGCTGGTACGGCGTGCTGTACGCCGTAGGCCTGCTGGTGGCTTATCTCTTCATGGTGCGCGAAGCGCGTCGTCGCTCGTTGAACGAGAAGCTCATCCTTGACGGGCTGATCATCATCTCCATTGCGGCACTTGCTGGAGGCCGCCTCTATCACGTGATCGATGCGTGGGACCGTCTCTATGCGGCAAATCCCATTGCCGCGATCATCCCGCCGTATGAGGGGCTTGGGGCACCAGGTGGACTCATCACGGGAGCCATCGCCCTCGTTGTGATCTTGCGCCGCTGGCGCCAAGAGCCGTGGGGCTGGGTCGACGTTGCTGGTCCGGCGATCCTGGTGATGCAGGCGATTGCGCGCTGGGGGAACTGGTTCAACCAGGAGCTCTACGGCACACCGACCGATCTTCCCTGGGGGCTCGCGATTGACTGCGTCCATCGTGCGATCAGCGTCTCGTGCGCAACCATCGGCGACGCAGCTACGTTCCATCCGCTCTTCCTTTACGAGTCGCTATCGGGTCTGGCGGGCGCACTGATCCTCCCCGCGCTCGGGCAGCGGCTCAAGGGGCATCTGCTTCCCGGCATGGTCGGCCTCGGCGCCGTCGCCTGGTACAGCGTGACCCGCCTCGCCCTCGAGGGCCTTCGACTAGAGAATTGGCGGGTGGGCGGCATTGCAACCGCCTACTTCGTGATGGGGGCGGTCTTACTGGCCACCCTGGCCGTCGCGATCGTGCGCCTGCGAACTGCCGCCCCCGCCAAGAAGCGGCGCCAGCGGTAGGATCAGCGTGCTCGGCGACACCGCCGAGGGAGGAGGGCTCATGGCCAAGATTCAGCGTCGCAAGGTCACCGTTATTGGCGCAGGGAACGTTGGCGCCACAACTGCACAGCGCATCGCTGAATCCGGGCTCGCCGATGTCGTCCTGATTGACATCGTTGAGGGGCTCCCACAGGGGAAGGGGCTCGACCTTGCCGAGGCGGCTCCGATCGTGGGTCACGACGCCCACATCATCGGCACCAACAACTACGACGACACGGCGAACTCTGATGTGATCGTGGTCACCAGCGGCATTGCCCGCAAGCCGGGGATGAGCCGCGACGATCTGCTGAACACCAACGCTGGCATTGTTCGCAGCGTCGTGACCGAGGCAACGAAGCGCTCTCCTGACGCCATCTTGGTCGTCGTCACCAATCCGCTCGATGCGATGTGCCACGTAGCGCTGAAGGCCTCGGGCTTCCCGAAGCATCGAGTGATCGGCATGGCCGGCACCCTCGACTCCGCGCGCTATCGCACCTTCATCGCGCAAGAGGCCGGTGTGAGCGTTGAGGATGTGCGGGCATTCGTGCTCGGCGGCCACGGCGACACGATGGTGCCACTGCCGCGCTACTCATCGATTGGCGGCATTCCGCTGCCAGAGTTCCTCGCCGCGGATCGCATCGAAGCGATCGTCAAGCGCACCCGCAGCGGTGGCGCCGAGATCGTCGAGCTGCTGAAGACCGGCTCGGCCTACTACGCACCAGCCGCCGCGACCTTTGAAGTGGTGGAGAGCATCCTGCTTGACCGCCGTCGCCTGATCCCATGCGCCGCGCTCCTGGAGGGCGAATATGGCGTCAAAGGTCTCTACGTTGGGGTCCCTGTCGTGATTGGCGGGAACGGGATCGAGAAGATCATTGAGATCACGCTCACCGCTGACGAGTCGTGGTGTAGAACTCCACCCCGTCGCGACCGGTCGCGTGCAGGTCGCCGAAGAAGCTCTTGCGTCGACCGCTGAACGGGAAGAAGGCCATTGGGGCGGCAACACCCACATTTACGCCGAGCATCCCCGAGGTTGCCTTGCGCTTGAACTCGCGCGCCGCAGAGCCGGAGGCGGTGTAGATGCTCGCGGCATTGCCGTACTCGTTCGTCTCGGCCATCAGGCGGAGCGCCTCATCAAGGTCCTTGGCGTAGAGCACGGAGAGGACCGGCCCGAAGAGCTCCTCGCGTGCGAGCGGCGACGTTGGTGTGATCTCAAGCAGCGTTGGGCCAACGAAGTAGCCCTTTGCAGGGCCGGTGCCGCGTCCGTCACGCAGCATCTTGGCGCCAGCTGCGACCCCTTCGTCGACCAGTCGGTGAATGCGCTCGCGCGCCTCGCCGCGAATCACGGGGCCGAGCGAGATGCCAGCATCAAGGCCGAATCCCATCTTGAGCGTGTCGGCGTGTTCAAGGAGTCGTGGCAGCATGCGCTCACGGGCCTCACCAACAAGGGTGAGCACCGAGCCAGCGAGACAGCGCTGCCCCGCATTGCCGAAGGCAGACTCCGCGATGTTCGGCACGCTCTGGTCAAGCACGGCGTCGGGCATGGCGATGATGTGGTTCTTTGCGCCACCGAGCGCCTGCACGCGCTTGCCACTCTTCGCCGCCGTCTCGTAGACGATGCGCGCCACGCGCTCTGAGCCGACGAAACTGATCGCATCAACACCTGGGCTCGTGATCAGGCTGGTGACCGTCTCAACGGCGCCATGCACCAAGCCAACAACGCCCGCCGGAATGCCGGCCTCTTCGCAGATCTCAATGATGCGTTGCGCCGAGATTGGGGTGCGCTCGGACGGCTTCAAGATGAAGGAGTTACCACAGGCGATCGCGAGTGGCAGCATCCACATGGGAACCATGAATGGGAAGTTGAACGGCGTGATGCCCGCGACGACACCGACGGGGAAGCGCACCATCTCGGAGTCGATGCCGCGCGAGACCTGGTCGAGGTTCTGGCCCATCAGGAGCGTTGGGGCGCCACAGGCAAAGTCAACGACCTCAATGCCGCGGCGCACCTCGCCGGTGGCATCGCTCAGCACCTTCCCGTTCTCGGTCGTGACGACCTTGGCGAGCGCCTCGCGGTTGTCGAGCATCGCCTCGCGCAACTTGAAGAGGTAGCCGGCGCGCTCTGGTGGCGGCATCTCCCCCCACTCGAAGGCGGCGGCTCGGGCCGCGTCCACGGCGGCCTGCACGTCGGCGGCATTGGAGAGGGGCACGTAGGCGAGGGGGGCCTCGGTTGCCGGGTTTGGCACCACCAGCCGCTCGCTCGAAGAGGAGGCGACCCAGTGCCCGTTGATGAAGTTCTTTAGGGTGGCCGGGGCGCTCTGTGCGGCCAAGGTCTCAATAGTTGTTCCCATGGCGAGATTCTCGCCGTTCCGCGCCCCGAGCGCAGCCCACGGCGTGATTGTCTCGCGCCACGCATCTCCAGAAGGGGGGTATCCTGAGTGGCACGAAGGCGCGCCTGCGCCTTACCGGCGGGAGGGACCATGAGCGCAGCCAAGAGAACCCCAATGAGCGGGCCAGAGATGGTCGCCCTCTCGAAGCGCCACACCATGACCGAATGGTCTGCGCAGGCTGCAGCGAACCCTATTCCAATTGCCCGCGCGAAGGGCTCCTGGTTCTGGACCCCCGAAGAGGAGAAGTTCCTCGACTTCAACAGCCAGTTGATGTGCACCAACGTCGGCCACGGTGATGAGCGTGTGCTGAAGGCCATCACAGATCAGGCGGCCACCCTGGCCTACGCGAACCCATTTATGGCAACGGAGCCACGCGCCCGACTCGGCGCGAAGCTCGCCGAGATCTGCCCTGGCGATATCGACGCCTTCTTCTTCACCAACGGCGGCGCCGAAGCGGTCGAGAACGCCTTCCGCATCGCGCGCCTCTACACAGGTCGTCACAAGATCGCCGCACGCTATCGCTCGTATCACGGCGGAACCTCTGGAGCGCTCAGCGCAACAGGTGACCCGCGTCGATGGTTCGCGGAGCCCGGCATGCCTGGCATCTTCCGCATCCCAGACTTCCACGAATTCGGCGCTGCAGAGCCACGCCCCGCTGCTGATGTACTTGCGGAGACCGAGAAGATCATTCGCTTCGAAGGTCCACAGACCGTCGCCGCGATTATTGTCGAGCCGGTTGTGGGCACCAACGGCATCCTCATTCCGCCCGATGGCTATATGCAGGGCCTGCGTGACATCTGTGACCGCCACGGCATTCTGCTGATTGCCGACGAGGTGATGGCCGGATTCGGCCGAACGGGGAAGTGGTTCGCCATTGACCACTCAGGCGTCGTGCCCGACATGATCACCATGGCGAAGGGTTTGACCAGCGCCTATGTGGCACTCGGTGCACTTGGCATGCGACGACCGATCGCCGATCACTTCGCCGAGAAGGTGTTCGGTGGTGGGCTGACCTACAACAGCCATCCGCTCGCCTGCGCGACCGCACTCGCCACCATTGAGGTCTACGAGGAGGACGACCTGATCACCCGCGCCGCAACGATGGGGAAGACGCTCCGCGCGCATCACGAGCGGATGAAGGCGAAGCACCCCTGCGTTGGACCGATTCGCAATATTGGCTTGTTCGGAATTATTGAACTTGTGCGCGATCCGAAGACGCAAGAGCCGATCGCGGCGTTCAATACGAGCGCACCAGAGATGGCGGCGCTCGGAGCGCTCTTCCGGAAGAACGGTCTCTATACGATCGTGCGATGGAATGGATTCTTCACGAATCCACCGCTCATCATCACGAACGAGGAGCTTGACTTTGCGTTTGATGTGATCGACCGCGGCCTGACAGAGGTTGACAAGGCCCTCGGGCTGGCATGAGCGATGCTCGCGTCGGCGAGGGCATGGCACCACCGGTGATTACGGTGGTGCAGCGTGGCCAGATCACCGAGGTGGCACATCGTGGTGACGTGGCGGTGCTGGCCGATGGCGGCCGCCTGGCCGCAAGCGTCGGTGAGCCAGATCGACTGATCTCGTTGCGGAGCGCGGTAAAACCCTTCACCGCAGTGGCGGTGTTGGCTGCCGCCGACGAGGCTGGCCTTACGCTCGACGACGAGATGATCGCACTCGCCTCGGCGAGCCATGCGGGAGCGGACGAGCATACGGCGGTGGCGCAGCGCATGGTCGAGGCCTTCGGTTTGAACCCAGCACACCTCGTACATGGCCGTCCGCAGAGCTCGCGTGGTGGCAGCGGTGAGCTGCTCGCGCACATGTGCTCTGGGCAGCACCTCTCACTCCTGCTGCTGGCGAAGGCACGTGGATTCGATCCGATCGGGTACGACGCCTTTGATCACCCCGTGCAGCGCGAGCTGCGCACCGTGGTTGGTGAGCTGCTCAGCGTTGACCTACACGCAGCTCCGTGGGGGATGGATGGGTGCGCTATCCCCACCTCTGCGATTCCACTTCGCGCGGCGGCTGAGGGGGCGCGGCGCTGGGCCACCCCGCACGACCCACTCGTACCAGAGCGCTACCGCGCGCTGCTTGAGCGCGTTCGCGCCGCCGCCGTCAAGAACCCGCGCCTCATCTCTGGGGCAGGCTCTCTTGATACCGATCTCATTCGTGGCGGTGACGGAGTTGTTGTGGCGAAGCAAGGCGCTGAGGGGCTCTGCCTCGTTGGCCTGCCGGGCTACGGCATCGCGGTGCGCACCGAGGATGGTGATGCCGCGGCGCGCTCCGGGCGCGTCGCAACGGTTGCCGTACTTGCGGCGATCGGTGCCAGCGTCGCCGCAGCCTCATCGCTCGAGGCGCATCGCATCGTGAACCTTGCCGATCCGCGGGGCGGCGCAGCACTCGCCACGGTATCTCCAGCAGCATCGCTTTCGCTGCTTAAGGTTTCGTAGGCCATGTCAGCAGCAAAAATGCGCGTAGAAGAGGCGTGGCGAGTACTTGGTCTCCCTGCTCGGCCTTCTGCACTCGCCGTCAAGATTTCCTTCCGCCGATTAGCAAAGTCAACGCATCCTGATGCAATTGGGGGTGGTGAGGCGACGACTTTGCAGTTTGCGCGGATCACCGAGGCGTACGACGTTGCACTCGCTGACGCCATTGCAGCCGGTCGACTTGTTGGACCCGGTCGAGGCCAGCCACCAGCGCGTCCAGCACCGGCGACTCGCCGTGCAGCGCAGCCGCCGCGGCCGAAGTCTGGTGCACAACCAACAGCTAGTGCACGTCCCGGCTCCACGACATATGACGGAGCGACGGAGGAGGAACCGGTCTGGGATGGGGCCGCCTGGGTTGGTGCGGACTCCGGTACGTACTGGACGGTGAATCCGCGCGAGTACGCCGACCCCCGCAAGCATGGCCCCGAGTATCGAGCCCGAGGAAAACGACCTGTTCGGCGAACGCCGCGCGAACGCACGCAAGCGCAACCTGTTGCGCGACCTCAGAGAGCAGGGACACGTGGCGTGGCTCGATCGACCTCTCTCGCCGTTGGCGCCGCCTCGCTCGTTCTCATTGCGGTGCTGGTGAGCGGCTCACTTCGCCTGCTCGCGGCTGCGGCCCTCTTTGCACTCCTCGCGTTTGCGACCTTGAGTGGGCGTCGCAGGTAGGATCAGGGCTATGGCAACCACACGTCGAGCAGCTATCACGGCGGCGGCGCAGGAGTACCTGCTCGCCTTCCGCAGCCACAGCGACGATGAGGGGGTCACCCCGTCACTCGTTGCGAAGGATCTCGAGGTCAGCAAGCAGGCGGCCGCTGAGATGTTCCGCCGACTCGCCGATGATCGACTGATCGCGCCGTGCAGCGGGCATGCGCGGCTTTGGAAGCTCACCGCCTCGGGCGAGAGCGCCGCCGACGCCGTCTTCCGCCGACACGCGCTTTTGGAGTGGCTTCTAACTGGGATCGTCGGCATGCCGTGGGCGGCGGCCGATGTTGAGGCGCGACGACTGCACTCGTCGATCTCGCCCGAATTTGAGACGCGCCTCGAGGAGATGCTTGGCCATCCGCAAACCTGTCCGCACGGGAATCCGATCGACCGGGCAACCGAAGCGCGGCGGCCGAAGGGGGAGCCACTCGCAGCGCTCGAGGCGGGCGAGGGGGCCACGATCTATCGCGTAACCGAGGCGGCCGAGGCTGACGCTGCACTGCTCAGCTACCTCGAGGCACGTGGGCTCGTCCCTGGCGCAAAGATCACCGTCCTCTCTCGGAGCGCATCGCTGGATTCACTCACGCTGGATGGACCGATCGGTCGAGCCTCACTTGGCCTCCGTCCCGCTGCGCTCGTGCACGTCATACGCGGTGCCGTTGATGCTGCGCTCTTCCACCAGATTCCGGTCCGACCATGAGTGACGTCGTGCGCGTTCGCATTGCGCCGAGCCCAACAGGGCCGTTCCATATTGGTACGGCACGCACAGCACTCTTCAACCTGCTCTTCGCACGTCGCCATGGCGGCACCTACATCGTGCGCGTGGAAGACACCGACACGGCCCGCTCCAACAAGGAGTTTGAGGCCGACATTCTTGCAGGGCTCGCCTGGCTCGGCCTTGGCGCCGATGAGGGTGTCGTTGCAGAGGGGGAGCGCGGCGATCGCGGCCCATACCGTCAATCAGAACGAAGTGAGCGTTACACCGCTGTCGCGAATGAGCTCCGCGCCAAAGGGCTGACCTACCCCTGCTTCTGCACGCCAGGCGATCTCGATGCAGAGCGCAAAGCTCGCGAAGCGGCAAAGCTCCCGCCGCGCTACTCCGGCCGCTGTGCCGCCATCTCTGCCGATGCCTCTGCCGCCCGCATCGCAGCTGGCGAGTCGGCAGCCCTGCGCTTCCGCATTAAGCCTGGCGTTGTTGTTATTGATGATCTTGTCCGCGGGCGGGTGGAGATCGACAGCGACGCACTGGGTGGTGATCTGGTGATCTTACGCGCCGATGGGACACCGCTCTATCACTTCACCGTGGTGGTCGACGATGCCGATATGGGGATCACCCACGTCATTCGTGGCGAGGACCACCTCTCCAACACGCCGAAGCACATCCTTCTCTTTGAGGCGCTCGGTGTGCCGCTGCCGAAATTTGCCCACCTGCCGCTGATCTTGAATCCCGACCGAACGAAGATGAGCAAGCGCAAGAGTCAGACCGCCCTCGTCGACTATCGGGCTGAGGGCTTCCTGGTTGAGGCGCTGGTCAACTTCCTGGCACTACTCGGCTGGTCAACGGGGAGCGAAGATGAGGTGCTCTCTATTGATGAGCTGCAGGAGCGATTCAACCTTGAGCATGTGCAGAAGGCCGGCGCGGTATTCGATCGCACCCGACTGGAGTGGCTCAACGGTCAATGGATTCGACGGTTGAACAACGAAGAGCTGCTCGTGCGGCTACGCCCCTTCTACGAGAGCGCTGCAGCAGACGGCACGTTGCAGCGAGCGGCCACCGACGCGGAGATCGTTGCGCTGATCCCGTTGATCCGCGATCGTATTCCGCTCCTCTCATCGGCGGTCACGCTTACCGACTTCCTCTTCGCCACGGCGTTGGAGCACGATCGTGCCGCGCTGGTACCGAAGCGTTGGGATGCTGCCACCACCCTGCAGGCGCTTGCGGCGGCTCGCCCGCTGATCGCTGAGGCGGTTGGCGAGGGCGAACAACCACTCCTTGATGCTGAAGATCCGCTCGAGGTGCAGCTCCGGGCGCTCGCCGAGTCGTCGGGCTGGAAGTCGGGCGATCTCTTCATGGCTCTCCGTGTCGCGGTGACGGGGCGAACGGCAACACCACCACTCTTTGACAGCATGCGCCTCCTCGGTCGCACTCGCGTGCTGGCGCATCTCGACGCCGCCGCAGCACTGGTGAGCGGCAGCTAGCGTTTACATGGCGATAACACCGCTCCCTCAGAGTGACGCGGTGCCTGAACGACCAATCAAGATCCTGCTGGTTGAAGATGAGCGAGCCCTCCGTGAGGCGCTCGCTGATGCGCTGACAAGCGAAGGCTTCGTTGTCGCCCAGGCTGAGTCCGGCGCTTCAGGGCTTGCCGCCTTTCGCGCCGCTCCACCAGACCTGATCCTGCTGGACCTGATGCTCCCTGAGATGGGCGGCATTGAGGTCTGCCGATCGATTCGCAGCAGCTCGCGCGTGCCGATCATCATGGTCACCGCAAAGGCATCTGAGAGCGATCGCATCAGCGGCCTTGACCTTGGCGCCGATGACTATGTGACGAAGCCGTTCTCGTCGCGCGAGCTGATTGCGCGCATTCGCGCCGTGCTTCGCCGCGCCGAGGCTGATCCGAGCCCCGCGGCCCAGGGTGCCCGCCGTCTTCGCGTCGGCGAGGCGGAGGTTGACCTCGAGGGCCAGCGGGTTCTGCGAGACGGCACCGTGGTGCACCTCAAGCCGAAGGCCTTCCAGCTGCTGGCCTTCCTCATTGAGAACACGGGTCGTGTGTATACCCGCGAGCAGCTCCTCGACAAGGTGTGGGGCTACGACTATGCCGGCGAAACACGCACGGTCGACGTGCACATGCACGCCCTGCGCCAGGCCATGGAGGCGATCCCAGCCGAGCCGGTGGCCCTCCAGACGGTTCGCGGGATCGGCTACGTTCTCCGCCGCCCAGCCTGATCCACACACCCCTCCTGAACGAGAGCCCCGCTCGCGGGTAGGATTGACCACATGCGCATGAGCGAACTCTTCTTTACGACCCTCCGGGAGGACCCCGCCGACGCGGAGATGCCCTCGCATCGGCTCTTGCTGCGCGCTGGGTATATTCGGCCGCTCGGTGCCGGGATCTACTCACTCCTCCCACTCGGCATGCGCGTCAACATGCGCGTCACCCAGGTGATCCGTGAAGAGATGAATGCGATCGGCGCCCAGGAGATGTTGATGCCGGTCGTGCATCCCGCCGACCTCTGGCGCGAGACGGGGCGCTACGACCAGATCGGCCCAGAGATGGGCCGCTTCAACGATCGCGGTGGCCGCGACATGGTGCTGGCGATGACGCACGAGGAGGTCGTGACCGACCTGCTGCGCAAGCTGATCAACTCGTGGCGCCAACTCCCGCAGCAGATGTACCACTTCCAGACCAAGTGGCGCGACGAGCCACGGGCGCGCGGCGGACTCATTCGCGTGCGCGAGTTCACGATGAAGGACGCCTACAGCGCCGACCGTGATGAGGCGGGCCTCGACCGCTCCTACAAGCTCTACTACCACGCCTACACGCGCATCTTCGCGCGCCTCGGACTCGAGGCAATCGCCGTGGCTAGCGACGTTGGCATGATGGGCGGCTCGCTCGCACATGAGTTCATGGCCTTCAGCACGTTTGGCGAAGATAGCCTTGTGCTCTGCGATGGCTGCGGCGCTGCGGCGAACCGTCAGGTCGCCGCCGTGCGGCGCGAAGTCGGGGCGAGTACGCCACAGGAGCCGCTCAAGGAGATCGCAACGCCAGGTGCCTCAACCATCGATGAACTCGCGGCACAGCTCAAGGTCCCTGCATCGACCTGTGCCAAGGCGGTCTTCTTTGCCGACCGTGATGGTCGGCTGATCGTTGCCATTGTGCGCGGCGATGATGAGGTTGAGGAGACAAAGCTCACCAACGCCATCGGCGCACGAGACCTGCGGCCCGCCCGCGAGGAGGAGATTCGCGCCGCCGGCATGGAGCCAGGGTACGCATCGCCTGTTGGCATCAAGGGTGCAACCGTGGTCGTGGATGAGCTTGTCGCGTCGACCGCCAACATGGTCGCTGGGGCGAACAAGGCGGGCTATCACCTTACTGGTGTGAATGTCGGCCGAGACTACACGCCGACCGCTGTCGCCGACATCGCCTCAGCGAAGGTGGGCGATGCCTGCCTCGCCTGTGGCGGCCAGCTACGCATCGAGAACGGCATTGAGGTTGGCAATATCTTCAAGCTCGGCACGCGATACACCGGCGCACTCGGCGCAACATACGCCGACGAGGCGGGGGTCTCGCACCCGATCGTGATGGGCTCGTACGGGATCGGCGTTGGTCGCGCGGTCGCCTGCATCGCCGAGGCGCACCACGACGAGAAGGGCCTCTCCTGGCCGATCTCGATCAGCCCATTCGACGCGCAGATTGCGATCGTTGGCGCGAACAAGGATCCGAAGGTCACCGAGATCGCACTCGCCCTTGAGGTGGCGGCGGAGGCTGCTGGCATCGAGCTGCTCGTAGATGATCGCGCCGAGACCCCTGGCGTGAAGTTCGCTGACGCCGAACTGATCGGTGCCCCATGGATGATCACCATCTCGCCTCGCTCACTTGAGGCTGGTGGCGCAGAGGTCACCCGGCGTTCAACGGGCGAGCGCAGCGTTCTCCCAATCGGGGCAGTGCTCGACGCCATTCGTGCCGCACAGGCCAGCGATCGTGCCGCAGTTGAGGCGGAGCTACTCGCGCGTGGGTACCCACCTCGACATTCAGCGCGCGATCCTCACCCAGCCGCCTGATGCCAGACTTCGTCATCGGTCTCGCAACGGTACTCATCTCTGCAGGGATCACCTATCTGGTCGTTCGCCGCTTCACAGCGCAAGATGTTGCAACCGAGGCCGATCGCGCTGCGCGCGAGAGCAGCCGAGCAGATGTCGCCTGGGACCGCGCCGATCGCCGATCTGAGCGCCTGAATGCCCTCCTTGAAGCAACCGATGACGCCATCCTCCGCATTGGCTCGGATCTCGTGATTCGTGCAGCGAGTCCGGTCACCGGCGAGATCCTTGCACGTGGCGACGTGCAGTTTCGTGGGATGCCACTGATCGAGGCGACGGTTGACTTCCGGCTCGAGGAGCTCACCCGCAAGGCAATCGCTGGTGAGGTCCATCGTGGCGAGATTGATATTCGTGACGGTCGACTTGGGCACTCCGACGAGGCGCGCTACGTCTCTGTGGTGGCGGCGCCGGATGGCGATGGTGGCGCATGGCTCGTCTTGCGCGACCTTACTGAGGTGCGTCGACTGCGACAGATCCGCACCGAGTTCGTGGACAACCTCTCGCACGAGCTGCGCACGCCGCTCTCAACGATCCGCCTCCTCGCCGAGACGATTGGCGGTGCCGCGGCGAAGGGTGATGTTTCTGGCGTGGAGAGTCGCAGCGCAAAAATTGAAGTCGAGGTGCTCCACCTTGTGCAGATGGCTGATGAGATGCTCGATCTCGCCACGCTGGAGGCGGGTGAGATCCCGCTCCGCAAGGCCGAGTTTGACCTCGTCGCCTTGGCTGAGGAGGTCGCGCAGCGGTTTGCTCCGGTCGCGGCGCAGCACGGTGGGGGCATTGATGTGATCGGCACGGGGTCGCTCCTGATTACTGGTGACCGCGATCGCCTCCGCCAGGCGGTGGCGAACCTCGTCCATAACGCCGTGAAGTACAGCCGCGAGGGCGGGCGAGTAGAGGTACAGATTGACCGACTCGGCGATGGCGGGACACAGATTGCGGTGGTTGATCACGGCATTGGCATTGACCGCGCCCACCTCTCACGCATCTTTGAGCGCTTCTTCACGGTGGAGCGGGTTGACGGTGGCGCAGGGGCCGTCGGTGGTGGCGGAACCGGACTCGGCCTCGCGATCGCCCGACACGCCGTGCTTCGTCACGGTGG
Source organism: Chloroflexota bacterium (assembly GCA_026389535.1). GTDB lineage: Bacteria > Chloroflexota > Limnocylindria > Limnocylindrales > Limnocylindraceae > Limnocylindrus. The sequence goes on along the minus strand of JAPLHR010000020.1, from coordinate 20,812 downwards.
CGACATCACCGTTACCTCAACCGCTGGCGTTGGAACGACCTTCACGATCACGCTGCCAGCCGCCGGAGCCGCCTCCTGACTCTTCGTCTGAGCGCGATCGGTCGCGCGCGTGAGTCACTCCAGCGCCCGATCCTCCTCGCACATCGCGGGGCCCACGATGCAACGCTCCGTGAGAACAGCCTCGCCGCGCTCGTTGCGGGCGCGGCGCAGTGCGATGGCGTGGAGTTTGATGTGCGCTTTAGCGCCGACGGGGAAGCGGTGATCGTGCACGATGAGACGCTTGATCGACTCTTCGGGGTACCACGGCGCGTGCGTGAGCTCTCGGCGACGGAGCTAGCGGACCTCGGTGTGCCAACGCTCGCCGAGGCGCTTGCCGCCATGCCCGCCGCCACGCTGATTGACCTCGAACTAAAGGAGCAGCCAACCGACGATCTCTTTGCCACCCTTGTTGCTGCTCGCGGTCCTGAGGCTGAGGCGGTTGTGCTCTCCAGCTTGAAGAGCGCGCGCCTGACTGGTCGCGCTGGCTGAACGCTGAAACCGCGGCAGAGGCGGAGCAGGCGACCGCACTCGGCTGCGTCGGGGTATCTGTCGCAATGGAACTCCTGAACGACGCGAACATCAGCCGCTGGCGCGAAGCGGGGCTCGAGATTGCGGGCTGGACGTTACGGAGCGTGGAGGGTGCCGCATGGGCGAGCGACCTGCGCTTCACCGCCCTCTGTGTTGAGGGTGAAGGGGCTACTGCCGCTCGCGCGGCGACGCGCTAACGCTCGCTCTTCGGAGCGCGAAGGTGCGCGGGCGGAACGAGCGCAACGAGGCGACCGCTCCCTGGCGTGTACGGGGCGGGGATGTCGATGCGGATCATTGATCCCTTCTCAACGGGGATTGAGGTAACGCCGGTCAGCTCGGCGATCAGATTGCCAAGGTGGGGCTGGTGCCCGACGAGGAGTAGGGCGTCGTGGCCACGCCGAGAAAGAAGTTTGGCGACATGCGCCGCAGTTGGGCCGTCGGCGAGGTGCTCGTCGATGGTGGCGGTTGTCTCTAGCGCTGCGGCGATAACGGCGCAGGTTTCGGTGCAGCGGCGCGCGGGCGATGTGCGGAGTGATCCAACGTTCGTGCCTGCAGCAACGAGCGCCGCGGCAAGTCGGGCGGCCTGCTTAACTCCCTTGGAGCTGAGTGGTCGCTCTGCATCCGGGCCGATCCATTCGGCGGGATCACCTGCGTCTGCATGGCGAACGATGTAGAGGCGCTTCAGGTCCTTCTCCGAAGCTGTGCGGTCCGAACTCAAGGATTGAGGTCCTCGACCTCTCCAGAGGCAAGGTAGACAATGTCTTCGGCGATGTTGGTGGTGCGATCGCCGATGCGCTCCAGGTAGTGAGCAGCAAAGAGGAGTCGCGTGCCGCGGGCAACGTTCGACTTGTCGGCCTCCATGAGGCGGACACACTCATCAAAGGACTGGCGATAGAGGGCGTCGATCTGGTCGTCGCTCACCGCGACCTCCCGGGCGCGCGCCGGGTCAACATCAACGAGCGCCATCAAGATGCCGTGCAGCTGCGTCGCCGCGAGCTCACCGATCTCGGGCAGGTGGAGGTAGCGCTGCAGCGCTGGCTCTGGGGCGAGCTGCACAGCAATCTTGGCGACAGAGGCGGCATGGTCGCCGATGCGCTCAAGCTCATAGACGACGTGGTTCATCATCAAGAGGTTGCGGAGGTCGCGTGCCACGGGGCTCTGGGTGGCGATGGTGGTGGTGATGGCGGTGATGACCTCATGCTGCATATCGTTGATCTTGCGATCGCCGATGATCACCGCGGTGGCCTTTTCGGCGTTGTGCGTTACGAGGGCGTCGAGGGCATCACGGATCGCCGCCTCAGCCATGCTCCCCATGCGGATAACCGTCTCTTTGATGTTGCGCAGCTCGCGGTCGAGCGGCTCGCGGGCGCCCTGCGGGGCCGCCGTGGCGCCATCAGTTGCGGTGCGCGCGAGGATCTCCTGAATCTCGCTCTCGACTCGACGCTGATCGTCTCCTGTTGGCATAGTCCCTCCGCGCTGCTCAAGTACGTTGCTCACATCCTACCGCCCCAGCCCCGCCAAGAGGGAATCTCCGTTCACGGCTAGGATGCGCGGATGGTGGCAGGTAAGCGTTTACGCAGTGTTCACGCGGCGAGACCGTCTCTCGCCACCGCCCCCGCAACCCCGAAGCCGCGCCGCAGCCGGGTGGGGAGCTCCCAGGCGGGCATCCCGCGGGTCTGCGCCGTGGTCGATATCGGCTCCAACTCAACGCACCTGTATGTGGCCGTCTCCGACGGGGTGCGCCAAGAGGTGATCGCGGATGAGTCGATGCCCATCGAGCTTGGGCGGTTGGTTGAACAGGACCGCACCATTGGGCGCAAGGCCACGACCGCAATCAGCGATGCGCTTGCCGCCTTCCGGACGAGGGCCAGCGTCTTGGGCGCTGATGAGCTCTTTGTCGTTGCTACGGAACCGTTCCGTCGAGCGCGCGATCAGGAGAGTGTGCTGCGCGCCTTGCGAACGCCAAAAATAAATGCGCCGATCGTCCTGACCCATGAGGAGGAGGGCCTCCTGACGGTGCTCGGTCTTCACCATGGCCATGATCATTCCGTACCGCAGCTTGTCGTGGACATTGGCGGCGGGTCAACCGAAGCGGTTGAACTTCACCCTGGCGAGATGCCGCGTGCCATTGGCGTCTCCATCGGATCGGCGCGCCTTCTGGCGCGTGTCTCGTATCAAGACCCACCACGACCGCGTGAATGGCAGGAGCTGCGCCGACACGCCCAGATCGCACTTGCCGACCTTACCGTTGCTGATGTGCACCGGCTGATCCTGGTGGGCGGGACTGCGACACGACTGCTCAAACTCGTTCCAGCGACACTCATCAGTCGCACGATTGAGCGCGAAGATCTTGCAGCGATGGGGGAGCGACTCGTTGCGCTCACGGCAAAAGAGGTGGCAGAGCGCTTTGCAATCTCGCAACGCCGCGCGCGACTACTCCCTGCTGGCATTGCGATCGTTGAGGCACTGCTCCAGCGAACGACGGCGCGCCAGGTCACTGTGGATCGCGGTGGGATTCGTGAGGGCCTGGTCGTTGCGGTGGCTCGCGCGGGTCACGGGTGGCGCGAGGCCCTCCCAACCCTCGTGATGGAGACTCGGGCTAGCTCCTCGCGCTAGATCGAGATCGAGAGGAGCCGCGCGGCTCGGGCGACCTTTGACTCACCACCAGGCGTTACCCCTGGTTGCGTTGCAAGCCAGGCGGAGAGCTCGACGGCTGCGCGATCACGAGCCTCGGCTGAAACGGTGGCGAAAAACTCAATTTCAAGCTCCGTCCAGCGGCGCTCCCCTTCGACTGTCGATCCCGTCGCGCGCACTTCGTCGACGCTCATTAGTGCGATATCCCCTTCGCTTGTTGAGAGCGTTGCCGGGTGACGCTCCTGGCGCAGGGTTAGGTATGGCTGCAGGCGATCGAGCACGTGCACCGTGTCAGCCCCGGCCGCCAAGAGTGCAGCCACAATCTCTGACGGGATCTGCTCATCACGCTCTGGCGCGCGCTCAATCTCTATGCGTTCACGCAGCGGAGATGATGGGTCGCCACGTTGCTCGGACTTCAGCGTGTACCGGAGCCCCTCACCATCGGATCGGCGGCGACGTAGTCGCCAGCCAGCGGCGAGGATTTGGCCGCGATAATCCAGGTACTCATCGAGAAGGTGAAGCGTAGGCTGAGGCTCTGCCACGTGGTAGCCGCTAGGAAGCGCGGGAGCGTGTGCGTGCTCGAGGAGAAATTTCAACTCGCGCTCCATGGCGAGATTATGCCTGAGATGCGGCGAGTGCCACCTGTCGCAAGGTCTCAAACGACGAGATGCCCGTGTCTGCGAGACGCTCCCAGGCCCCGTCTGGCTGCAACTCCCAGGCGTTCGAGGTGTCGGCGAGCAGCGCGGCGAGGATCTCGTCTACCTTGCGACGCACCTCACCCTCATCTAGGGGGAAGAGCACCTCCACGCGTCGGTCAAGGTTGCGCTCCATCAGATCCGCACTACCGGCGAAGAGCTCAACCCCTTCGGGTCCTGCAAAGCGATAGATGCGGCTGTGCTCAAGGTAGTCGCCGATAACTGAGCGGATTCGCAGGCGCGTGGCATGTCGCGCCGGGTCCGGCAGTAGACCGCACATGCCACGAACGATGAGATCGATGGAGACCCCCGCCTCGGCGGCTCGGTCGAGGACCTGAATCATCTCAGGGTCGATCAGGGCGTTGACCTTGATCGTGATCGCGGTTGCCGCGCCAACTCGTGCCTGCTCTGCGAGTCGCTCGATGCGCTCCTTGATCTCGCCGCGCAGATGGTCGGGCGCGACCAGGATTCGGCTGTACGTCGAGGCGCGCGTGCCCCCGGTAAGGAAGTTAAAGAGCACCCCCACATCGTTCGCAATCAATTCGTTCGTAGTGAAGAGGCCGAGATCGGTATATCCGCGCGCCGTCTTCGGGTTGTAGTTCCCCGTGGAGAGGTGCACATAGCGGCGGACAGAGGAGCCCTCTCGCCGAGCGATCAGCGTCGCCTTGCAGTGCGTCTTGAGTCCCATCACCCCGTAGACCACGTGTGCCCCCGCCTCTTCCAGTCGTCGCGCCCACTCGATGTTGGCCGCCTCATCGAAGCGAGCCTTCACCTCAACAAGAACAACGACCTCCTTGCCGGCATGGGCCGCACGAATCAGGTGTGCAGGGATGCTCGAGGTGGCCCCCGTGCGGTAGAGGGTGGAGCGAATGGAGAGAACATCAGGGTCATCAGCAGCTTGGGCGAAGAGCTGGTCGACACTCGCCTCGAAGCTGTCGTACGGGTGGTGCACCAGAAGGTCTCCCTCAGAGATCACCGTGAACATGTCGCCGCTGGACGAATCGGTCGAGGCGCTTGCCGCGATGCGCGCTGGCGTGACCGGTTGCCAGCGTGGTGCCCGAAGCTCAGGGCGGGGAAGGTTCGCCACCTGCAGCGCCACGGTGAGATCAAGGAGCCCCTCAGCAACCTGCACCTCGCTCTGGCTGATCTCAAGCCCCATCATGAGCATCTTGAGTAGATCGTCCGGCATATCGGCGCGGGCCTCAAGGCGCACAACGCTACCGAACCGGCGCTGGCGGAGCCCCTCCTCGATCGCCTCCAAAAGGTCGTCCGCCTCCTCCTCGACAGTGTCGAGATCGGCATCGCGCGTAACGCGGAACAGATGCGCATCAACGATCTCCCTCCCAGGGAAGAGGAGGTCGACGTGGGCCAAGATGAGATCTTCAAGTAGGATCCAGTCACCGTTGCCGAATTGCACGATGCGACCGAGGATTGTCGGCACTTTGACTCGCGCAAGTTCGTTCTCCTGGCCCCCTTCTGCTCGGAGCCGTATGGCGATCGAGAGGCTGAGGGAGCTAATCAGCGGGAACGGTTGGCCAGCGTCAACAGTAAGGGGGGTGAGCACGGGGAAGATCTCGCGCGTAAAACGTTCTGTAAGGATTGATTGCTCGGCGGCATCGAGGTCGCCCCACGTTCGGAGTGGTAACCCTGCACTGTGCAGCTCTTCAATGAGTGAACCCCAACTCCCCTGTGCGGATTCGGTCAGCAGACTGGTCGCTTCGCGAATCAGCGCGAGCTGCACGTCAGGGGTGCGCCCGTCAGGCCCAGGGGTGCGTACGCCAGCAGCCTGCTGGTCTTGGATACCGGCAACGCGTACGCCATAGAATTCATCAATGTTTGATGCGACGATTCCGAGGAATCGGAATCGATCGAGGAGCGGTCTCTTCTTGTTCGAGGCCTCGCTTAAGACTCGAGCGTTGAAGGCGAGAAGTGAGAGCTCGCGACTGACGCCAAGCGTCATCGCGGGGCACTCATGCAACTCGTGCACGAGCAGCGCTGCCGCAGCAGCGACCAGGTGTAGTAACCGGTGCGATGCCCGTCGCCCCAGAAGAGACAGAGCGCATAGCTACCAACCATTTCGCCCCCCTCAAGCTTCGTTTGACTTGGGCTGAGGGTTGGGTTGGCGTCGAGCCAGCCGGGGAGGCCAGCCTCACCACGACAGTACGCACAGGGACAGAGCCATCGGAGCGGAATCGCCTCATAGACGCTTTGATGGCCATCGCGCCAATCCAGTTCAAGGCGTTGCTGCTCGCGGAGAATGCGAATCGCGACGGGTGCTCCCTGTGCTGGTTCCTGCATAGGGAGATTCTAGGGTTCGCAGGTAAACGCCAGATGAGCGGCTACGATGATGCAAATTAGTGGGGGTATTGATGCCAGAAACGCGTACCAGCACACGACGAGCGCCCCGCACGAGCCGAGCGTGGCTTGCCGGCGTTGCCCGCCTTGGTGGCGCGGCGCTGTTCCTCCTCGTGCTCCTGGTGGCGCCAAGCCCCTGGACGCTACCAACCGACACCAATGCGCCCGAACTTGTTCGCGCCGTGATCGTCTCCCAGCCACTCCCGGGCGAGGGTGGCTCCTCTGGTACCGCGACCGTCGAACTCCTTGAGGGTCCACGGCTTGGGGAGCGTTTGACCGCCTCCGTTGATCAGGCGAGCGACATTGCGGGTTCAATCCCATACAGCAAGGGCGACGAGGTGCTTCTCACGCAGCTCACTGATGCGGGCGGGGGGGAGGTCTTTGCCGTTGCGGATCGATCCCGAGGCGGGGCACTCCTCATCGCGCTTGCAATCTTTGCTCTTGCGGTCGTTGGTATTGCAGGCGCAGTCGGGGCGCGATCACTCCTTGGTCTTGTCGTCACAGGTGTCGTACTCGTTCGCTTCGGTATCCCGGCCCTGCTCTCTGGGGCATCGCCACTCGTCGTTGCCGGGCTCATCGCCCTGGTCGTTGGCGTCTCCTCTGTGGTGATTACCGAAGGGCTTAATCGGCGCGCAACCGCCACCATTCTTGGAATCGGCGGGAGCCTCATCGCCGTTGCGCTCATTTCGATCCTGCTCGATCGCCTCCTCGCCTTTACGCCATTTGCAGGAGATCCTGACCTCGTCAATCTGATTCCGATCCTGGGTGGCAACGTTGATCTTCGCGGCATTGGTCTGGCCGCGGCAATGATCGGCACTCTTGGCATCGTTGATGACGTAGCCGCCACGCAGGTTGCGGCCGTTGAGCAGATTCGCCGAGCAGATGTGCGCGCAGGCACCCTAGATGTGGGGAGTCGAGCGCTGGCCATTGGGCGCTCGCATGTTGGTGCAGTGATCAATACTCTGCCACTCGCCTACTTCGCGGCATCACTCCCACTTGTCGTGGCTGCCCTGATCGCACCCGGTGGCATTGCGAGCCGCCTCAGCACGGAGACCGTTGCGGTTGAAGTGGTTCGTGCTCTGGCCGGCACCGCCGGTGTGCTGTTGGCAATGCCACTCGCTACCGCGAGTGCACTCCTGATTGGTGTGGGCGAGGAGTAGTTAGCTCGCCCCTAGTCGGTAACCAACCCCGCGCACTGACTCAGGGAGTGGCCCACCCGCCTCCTCTAGCTTGCTGCGCAGGCGCGCGACGTGTGGCTTCAGGAGGAGCGGATCTGGGGTGGCCTTGTTCGGCCAGGCGGCGGCGAGAAGTCGCTGCTGCGTCACTACGCGACCCTTCACCGAGGCGAGGGCTTCCAGGATGTTGAACTCGGTCTTGGTCAGGGCGAGGAGGCGTGTCCCAACATGAACCTCATGCCGACTGATGTCGATGCGGAGACCTGCAGCGCCAACGATGGTGCGATCCCGCGCGGAGCCGTCGGAGGGTTCACCGCCCCGTCGCAACGCTGCGCGGACGCGAGCGAGAAGCTCTTGGCGGCCGAATGGTTTGGTGACGTAATCATCGGCACCAGCATCGAGGGCATCGACCTTCGCAGTCTCGTCTGCCTCGCCGGTCAGCACGATGATTGGGGTGGCGCTGCGAGTTCGAATCTCGTGGATCACGTTGAGCCCATCACGGCCAGGCATAGCTAGGTCAAGAAGCACCAGCGCTGGCCTTTTTGCGTCAAAGACATCAACCGCCTCGACGCCGTTGTAGGCGGCGTGAACCGTGTAGTCAGCAGCGGTCAGCAGTGCAGAGATTGCGCCAACGAGCGCGGGGTCGTCATCGACCACCAGGATCGCAAGGGGCGTGGCTGGCGCTGCAGTGCTCATGTGGCAAGTATGCCGTGGGCTGCGGAGGCGAGTGGAAGCGTTAGAAGGAAGCGGCTCCCACCGAATCCATTCGGTTCAATCTTGATCTCGCCACCCATCGCCCCCATGAGACGCCGCGCGGCGTAGAGGCCGATCCCTGAGCCACTCGTCGAGGGGCGCTGCGTTCGGCGAACGAAGGCCTCAAAGACCTCCTCCCAGTCTTCGCGGGGAATCCCCACCCCGTCGTCGGTGAGATAGAGCTCGGCTCGGCCATCGCGAACCCAGCAGCCAATCGAGACCGGTTCACCGACGGGCGCGTACTTCGCCTCGTTCTCAAGGAGGTGGCCGAGCACCTGTCGGAAGCGACTCTCGTCGGCGAGCACCACGATCTCGGGCTCCGGCTCCTCCCAGCGAAGGGAGTGGTTACGCAAGAGTGGCGCCATCTCCCGAATCACCGCACCGGTGATCTCGCCGAGGTTCATCGGCGCACGCTCGAGCGGAAGGCTTGAGCCTGGTCGGGCGGCGGTGAGAATGGAATCAATCTGCAAGTTGAGGCGACCAACCTGCTGCATGGCCGCTTCGCGCCAGGCGGCGAGGTCAGCCGGCTTTGCAGGAGAGGCCCCAGATGCTGCATCTGAGAGCAGTTCAACGTAGGCGCTCAGTACGGCGAGTGGTGTGCGAAGTTCGTGGGTGACGAGCGAGAGGAGTTCGGCACGTGCGGTGTCGATGAGCGCGATCTCATCCTCGCGGTGCGGCATTTACGACTTCGAGGCGTCGCGCTCCGCGAGCCAGCGCTCCGCGTCAAGGGCGGCACGACAGCCATCGCCTGCGGCGGTGACCGCCTGACGGTAGCGGTGGTCATGCACGTCACCGGCGATGAAGACGCCATCGATCTGGGAGGCGGTTGTGTCACTCTCAAGCTGCAGGTATCCCGCCGCATCAACTGGGAGCGCACCACCGAGCAGTGCTGTGTTCGGCTTATGGCCGATTGCAACGAACAGCCCTCCTGCAGCGAGTCGCTCGGGGGTGCTGGTTGCACCGGGGGTGGTGTCACGCAGCATGACCGCCTCTGTGCTCTTCTCGCCGAGCACCTCAATCACTTCTCGGTTCATATGTAGCTGAATCGATGCATGCGCCTGAACTCGGGAGATCATGATCTTGCTGGCGCGGAAGGTGTCGCGGCGATGTACTAGGTGCACCTTGGTTGCAAAGCGCGTCAGGAAGAGCGCCTCTTCGAGGGCGGTATCTCCGCCGCCAACAACCACGACCTCTTGACCCTTGAAGAAGAATCCATCGCAGGTTGCACAGGCGCTGACGCCACGGCCTCGGAGGCGGGTCTCAGACTCGAGTCCAAGCCAGAGTGCCGATGCACCGGTTGCGACGATGATCGCTTCGGCGTGGAACTCACGACCTGCGCTCCAGACGCGGTGCGGTTCGGCGCTGAGGTCCACGCGGTCAACATCCTGGTCCACCATGATCGTGCCGAAGCGCTCTGCCTGCTTGCGCATATTGGCCATGAGCTCTGGGCCGTCGATGCCTTCAGGAAAGCCGGGGAAGTTTTCAACTTCACTGGTGAGCATCAGCTGGCCGCCAGGGGCGTAGCCACCGATCACAACAGGGGCGAGACCGGCACGTGCGGCATAAATTGCCGCGGTGAGTCCAGCTGGGCCAGAGCCGAGGATCAGCAACCGTGCCTCCGTCGGAGCGGCGGGAGCCGCCTTCGTGGCGACTGCTGGATCGGCAGCTGGCGCGGCAGCCCCGAAGTCGATCGCTAGTCCAAATCCCTTGGGGGCCTCTGCATTGGTCATAGGGCGATTCTACGCCCCCCGCAGATAAGGGCTGGTCGCTTAGCGGAAGAGGTCCCAATCGGGGGGCATCAGGCTCGATCGGGCACTCCCATCCTCGGCAACCTGCGGGTGTGCGCCGCGAATCAGCGCGAGCGGTCGGCGGGCGGTCTTGCCGAGGGCGAGCTCTGCGGTAGCAGCGATCTGGTCAGCGACGGCGCGGACCGTTGCCGCCATCGTGCGGCCATCGGCGTCGGGCTTGCCGCGCAGATCTTCCAGCGCGGCGATGCCAGCCACGCCGATTGCCACGTCGGTGATGCCGAGGCGCCACGGGCGGCCGAAGGAGTCGGTGATGATCACTCCAGGTGCAATGCCAGTCCGCAGGCGGATCGCCTCGCGAATCGCACGTGCCGAACCATCGGGATCGCGCGGGAGGAGCGTGACCACCTCTCCGCTCCGCGGGCCAACATTACTGGCGTCAACACCAGAGTTCGCGAGAACAAATCCGTGTGCAGTCTCGGTGATGATTACGCCGCGATCCATACGTACGACACGTACCGCCTCTTGCAGCACCACTTCAACCTGGCGCGCGTCACGACCCCACGTTGCCGCGTACTCCACCGCCTCTGGTCGCGGCGTCACGCTGCCGAGCTCAACGATGGCCCCCTCCGCCTTTGAGACGATCTTCTGCGTCACGGCGATCACATCGTCTTCGCGTAGCCCGCCGATCGCGCTCGTGGCAGCGATCGTCGCCACGCAACTGGCGATCATCGCGGGTAGATCGTCGCCCGGTTCGATCTCACCGAGTCCATCAATTGGGAGTGCGAGTAGGCCTGCTGTTGGCGCTGGCGTGGTGGCTGCTCGCTCGCGCTCCATGGCCGCTTTCAGGTCGCTTGGTGTGTCTAGATCGGCGGCGAGCGGTGAGTTGAGCGTCTCCACCTGGGCACCATTGCGACTCAACTCGTTGCGATGCGCGGCTGCACTATTCGCTCCGAACTGCGGGGTGAAGTCGCGTGGGAGTGGCACCAAGAGCGCCGAGGTGCCGCCATCTGGCGATGCAAGGAGGCCCGGCTGCGACCCCGACCAACCGCTTAGGAGCGCATCAATGTTTGCTGCGGAGATTTCGGCAAGGTCCACGGGCAGAACGAGCACCGCAGATGCTCCACCAGCCGTGGCGTGGCGTACGCCGAGCGCGATCGCCGCATTCAAGTCAACACCACCATCATCGAGCGCCTCATGTCCGCCGCTGCGCGCGAGGGCGCGGCCGAGCGGATCTGGCGAGACCAGGATTACGTTGCTGACGCTGTTGGCACGACCGAGCGCCAAGAGGGTGCGTTCAAGGAGACGTGCTGAGAACTCTCGACGCTCCCCTTCGCTGAGGAGTGGCGCCATGCGCGACTTCGCCGAGTCGATTGACCTGAAGGGGAGGATTGCGGTGACGGTCACGAGACGGCGAGAACGGCGCGCGCCACGGCGAGGCGCGCAGCATCATCACCCATAACGATCGGCGCAGCCACGCTCTTGCGAACGTGTGGTGTGAGCGCGGCGGCAAGGGCAGGGGTCAGGTCCGACGTTTCAACAAGGAACGCATCCATCAGCCCCGTCAGGTGCTTGGCAACACCCGCCGGCGAGACGTCGAGTCCTGCGGCGGCAAGCATGCGATCGGCCGGCCCCTTCAGCGCCTTCCCGCCAACAATTGGCGAGACACCAACGACGAGTGCGCCACGGGCACGTGCCGCAGCGATTGCGTCGCGAATGCCAGGGATAGCGAGAATCGGGCCAATCGAGATCAACGGGTTGGATGGCGCGATGACGATGCGCTCTGCGGTGGCGAGGGCATCGAGCGTCTCGGCAGTTGGGCGCGCCGCGTCGGCGCCGTCGAAGGCAACTTCAAGTACCTCAGGTTTCGCCTGTGCGCCAACGAACCACGGCTGGAACTCCATCCAGCCGCTCTCCGTGCGCAGTCGCGTGCGGAGTGGGTCGTCGGTCGCCATCAGGATGGGCGCTTCACTGAGTCCGAGCCTACGCTGAATCTCGCGGTTCACCTCGGTGAGTCGTCCGCCAGTGCGCAGCTGTGCGGTGCGATGAATGTGCAGTGCAAGGTCGCGATCGCCAAGCCGGAACCAGTCGGGTGCGCCGATCTTGCCGAACTGCTCAAGGGCGTTCCAGGTTTCTCCCGCGAGGCCCCAGCCGCGCTCGCGGTCACCAAGGTCGGCGAGGGTATAGAGCAGGGTGTCGTGGTCGGGGCAGATCGTGAGTCCATGCAACTCAAAGTCGTCGCCCGGGTTCGCGATGATCGAGAGGTCGCCAGCCGGGAGTGCGGCACGCAACCCGTGGGCGAGCTTTGCACCGCCGACGCCGCCCGCGAGGAGTGCGACGCGCGGGCTCACGCCTTCAGTGCGGGGAGCACCTCGCGCCCGAAGGCGGCGGCCCACTCGGTCTGATTCCGACCGACGTTATGCAGGTAGATCTTGTCGAATCCCATGTCGAGGTAGCGCTGAATCGTCTTGCGGTGCGTCTCGAGGTCGCTCGAGATCACCATGCGCCCAGCGAAGTCTTCTGGCCGCACGAGCTTCGCCATCTGCTGGAAGTCCGCAGGGTTGCGAATATCCTGCTTCGGGAACTTCATGCCGCCGTTCGGCCACTCCCGCATCGCGTTGGCGAGCGCCTCCTCATCGGTCGGCGCCCATGAGAGGTGGAGCTGCAGGATCTTCGGCATCGTGTCGGGGTTCTTTCCCGCCGCGCGCGCCCCTTCGGCGAACTTGTCGAAAACCGTCTGGATCTTCTCGTCGGCGGCGCCGACGGTGATGATGCCGTCACAGAGTTCGCCCGTCTTCTTGGCGGTGATGGGGCCAGCTGTCGCGACGTAGATTGGTGGTGGGGTAGGGGGGAGCGTCCAGAGCCGTGTGCTCTCGAGCTGATACCAACGACCGGCGTGTTTCACCTCTTTGCCGGTGAAGAGTTTGCGGATGATTTCGATCGCCTCAAACATTCGAGCGATGCGCTCACCCACCTCTGGCCAGTAGCCACCAACGACATGCTCGTTCAGCGCTTCGCCTGAGCCGAGGCCGAGCCAGTGGCGACCCGGATACATCGCTTCGAGTGTTGCCGAAGCCTGCGCGACCGTTGCCGGATGCATGCGCCAGCCTGGGCAGGTGACGCCGGGGCCAACATCGCCCTTGGTTCGTTCAGCAAGCAGTGTCATCACGTTCCACACAAATGGTGCGGAGCCCTGCTCGGGGACCCATGGCTGGAAGTGATCGGCGGCCATCACGCCGCTGAAGCCTGCCTGCTCGGCGGCTACGGAGTAGTCGACCACCTCGGTTGGGCCGAACTGCTCGAGCATTGCGGCATAGCCGATCTTTGACGCGCCAGTCCCCATATTCACTCATCCTCCTTCGGTTGATCGGCGGCAGGCGTGCCGCTCGCGAAAACGCTCTCTACGTGAATCTGAATAAGGATACGTTGCTGAGAGCGAAAGACCTTGATGTTCCTGGCGAGCGCAGCGGGATCAGACAGATAGCGTGCCGCTAACCGCGCCATCTGCGCCTGGGCGTGCTCCTGGCTGTCGTCGAGGCGAACCCGCCCCAGGATCTGCACATAGTCGTACTCGTCTTCGACCATGAAGGAGCAGCGGGGGTCGCGGCGGAGGTTTGCCGGCCAGCGGCGCCCCTCGGCGCTATTGACCAGGATCGTGTCGCCGTCGAGCTCGTACCAGACCACCGCGGCGAAGGGGGCCCCGTCGGCGTCGATCGTCGAGAGCGTGCCGAAGCGTGGTCGGTCGAGAAAGGTCCGAATAGCGAGATCCTGGATTCCTCTTGGGCTCATGAGGCGTACGCTACACGCAACGGAGCCCGCCGTCCTTAGGGTGGGCCAAGAAGTTGCGGAGGTGCTCCATGGCCCAGATCCATCTACACGCCGAGAGCGGCGACTACGCCCCCATCGTCCTCATGCCAGGAGACCCGAACCGTTCCAAGCGGATCGCAGCGCGATTCGATGGCGGACTCGAGAAGGCGAAGCTGGTCAACGAGCATCGTGGCCTCCTCGGCTACACGGGAACGATCAACGGCGTGCCGGTGAGCGTTCAGACGACGGGGATGGGGACGCCAACCACCAGCATCGTTATGGAAGAGCTACTGAATCTCGGCGTGGAGACGTTCGTGCGCATCGGCACCTGTGGCGGCTTCCTGCATCTTGATACGGGCGATGTGATTGTCGCCTCGGCGGCAGTCGCCAGCAGTGGCATCGGCCCAATTCTTGGATTCGACGAGCCGACGGCGCCAACGGCCGACTTTGATGTGACGAACGTTCTCGTTGCAGCTGCAAAGGCCGAGGGGTTGACCACTCATGTAGGTCCGATCGTCACCTCTGACGTCTTCTACGATCCGAATCCGCTCGGTACCGCGCGATGGGGCGCCCGTGGCTATCTCGGCGTCGAGATGGAGTCGGCCGCAATGTTCTTGCTAGCGATGCGCGAGCGCGCCAAGGGTCGACCAGTTCGCGCCGGAACGATTCTTACCGTGTCTGACACGATCCGCGATGCGAAGGTTGTCGCCGAGGCACGCAAGGGCGGCAGCGAGCCGTGGTACCGACTCCCGGAAGATGAGCTGATCAAGCGCATTGATCTAACAATCGGCGCTGCACTAAAGGCCGCCGCAACGCTCGGCGCCCGCTAGCCCGCTCACCCGTGACGCAAACTGCGCCGCTCCCAATCGGCGTCGCCCTCGGCACCATCGGCCTCGAAGGAGATGCGTGGTTGCGCGCCGCTGCGCGGCTTGCAACAGCGCCGATTGATCGGATCTGGATCTGGGATCACCTGATGGGGCGTGGCGCGCCGGAGCGCCCGGTGCTTGAGGCAACGAGCCTCGCCGCCGCAGCCCTCGCGCTGAATCCGAATCTGCGCGTCGGCACACTGGTGCTCGATGTGACGAAGCGGCATCCAGCGCTCACCGCAAAGATTGCGGCGACACTCGACGCGATCGCTCCGGGGCGATTCACGCTCGGCATTGGTGCTGGCGGTGATGCTGCAGAGCACGATGCGCTGGGTATGCCCTACGGCGAAGTGGGGGAGCGCATCGCGGCGCTGACCGAACAGGTTGCGGTTGCGCGCGCAATGCTGGGCGGCGATCCGGTCGAGCAACTCACGTTGACCGCGCCTGGGAGTCTGAACGGTGCGGCGAGTGCCCCACGTCCAGGCGCCCGTTTGCGCCTGCTGATCGCGGGCGACCATCCGAGCTCGATTAGCCTTGCGGCCTCTTTTGCCGATGAGTGGGTGGCCCCAGCAGAAACATTTACTGCAGGGCTCGCGCAGCTGCGCGAGCGCGAACGCGCCGCTGGTCGCGCCGAACCGCCGGTGCGCACGCACCTGCTGCACCAGCTGAGTGCCAGCAAGAGGCTGATCGATTCGCCGTTCGGCAGAGACCCGGAGGGGGTGCTGGGAGAGGCCTACGCCGCCGGCGCCGATGGACTAATCGTCACGGTGCGCACCGAACGCGATGTCGAAGAGGCGCTCCAGCTTCTAGCGAAACTGCGATGATGTACGCATGAACGAAACACCGGTGCGCAACCAGATGCAGGCATGTGTTCGCTGCGGCGCGCCCGTCTCGTTGCAGACGGCACTCTGCGAGCGCTGTAACCCACTCGGCCTCGCGCAGCCAGCAGCGAGCCAGGCGCACGGCACCGTCTTTCTCGGCATCGGGGCTGCGGTGCTCCTTCTGGCCTCCCTCGCAGGCAGTGCGTCACGGGGGATCGGGCCATTCACCGTTGCGATGAGCGCCGCAGACTCCGTGCCGGGCGGACTCGCCGTGGCGATCACCATCACGAATACGGGGGCTACCGCAGGATCCGCCACCTGTCAGGTCACAACGAGCGAGATCGGCAGTGCCGGTCTCTCCGAGATCATCTCCACGCCGCGCATTGAGCCGGGGGCAACGGCCACCCTCGATCGTCAGCTCAAGAGCTTCGGCAGCGACCCCATCCCGCTCGAGATCTCCTGCGGGGACTAGTTCGCCGCCGGGCCCTCTTCAAGGATGCGCTTCAGATGGCGCAGATCCGACCGAAAGATCGCACCGAGGATTGGCCGCTGAACGAATCCTCCGATGTTTGCAAAGAGCGGCGGCCGTAGGTACTCCATCCAATCGATGCGCGTGTGCCCTGCATCAATCTCTGTGAAGCGCAGTAGCCCCTCGCCAACAAACTTCCCCTCGTGCCGAATCGCGAAGGTGCTCGGTGGGTCGAACTGGGTGACCACTACATCGTCGGTCGTCGAGATGCCGAAGATGCGTACGGTGGCGCGACCGCGCGACCCGGGCTGAACCGGTGGTGGCGTGAGCATCTCAACGCGCTTCATCTCGTGCATCCATTCGGGCTGACGCGCAATGTCTGAGGCGTAGGCCCACACGGCGGAGCGCGGTGCTGCAATCTCAATCGTGAGGTTGATCTCGGGGCGTCGGATCGCACCTGAGTTGATCAGTCGCCCGAGCAGTAGCTCTACGAGAACTGCGCCGATCAGACCGCACGCGGCGAGCAGGAGCAGCGCCATTAGCAGAGCACTCCGCCCGCCGACTCAATCTCCTGCAGTGCTGCGGCGGTGTCGCCGTCGCGCAGCTCGACGCCGGCGGTTGCGGCGACGGCTACTTCAACGGTGAACCCCGCGGTCAGCGCATCGAGTGCGGTCGCCTTGACGCACCAGTCGGTCGCAAGGCCACAGACCGTCACGAGCGTCACACCAGAGCTGTGGAGGAGCGCCGCAAGTTCGGTGGAGCGAACCTCACCGGTGATCGGATTGCGCAGCGAGAAGGCGCTGTAGCCATCCTCGCCCGCCACCCCTTTGCGAATCACCACATCGCCGGGCCGCTGCGCCAAGACCGCTTCGGGGAGGAGTTCGGCCCCTGGACTCCCCGCAACGCAGTGCACTGGCCATGTGCCGCCCTGCGGGGCGAAGTGCGGGGTGCTCTCGGGGTGCCAATCCTGGCTCCAGACGATGAGCTCGCCGTGGCTGCGAGCGCGCTCAACGAGGCGCAGCACGTGGGGGAGGGCGGCGGGGGCACCGGCAACGAAGAGGCTCCCTGCGGGGTCGCCGAAGTCGACCTGCAGGTCGACGATCAGAAGGGCGCGTTGTGGTTTTGCCATACCCGCATCCTCGCACGGGGCGCTACCCTTGTGGAATCGTGCAGACCTTCGACTTCCTTGAGCAGATCCCCGACGCCGACCCAACGGAGACGGCACGCCTGATCGGCGAGATCGAGCGATCGATCGCGGCCCACGGCCCCGAGCGCGCCAAGGTCCTGCTGATGCGCCTCCTCGCGCGAGCGCGCGACCTTGGCGTTGATCTCCCCACCCTCGTCACCACGCCGTACATCAACACCATCAAGACGAGCGATGAGCCCGCCTTCCCTGGCGACGAGGCGATGGAGACGCGCATCCGCCACATCATTCGCTGGAACGCCGCCGCCATGGTGCTACGCGCAAACAAGACACACGCCGGCATCGGCGGACACCTCGCCACCTACGCCAGCGCGGCGAGCCTCTACGAGGTTGGGCACAACCACTTCTTCCGCGGCAAGCAGGGCGGCGCGGGCGATCAGATCTTCTATCAGGGGCATGCCGCCCCTGGCATCTATTCGCGCGCCTATCTCGAGGGGCGCATCAGCGCGCCGCAGCTCGACCGCTTCCGCCAAGAGACGGCCGGACACGGCGGCCTTCCCTCGTACCCGCATGCGCGCCTCCTGCCGGACTTCTGGGAGTTCCCAACCGTCTCCATGGGCCTCGGCGGCATCGGTTCGATCTATCAGGCGCGCTACAACCGCTACCTCCACAACCGCAGCCTCACCGACACGTCGGGGAGCCGCGTCTGGGCCTTCCTCGGTGACGGTGAAATGGATGAGCCGGAGTCCGCTGGCGCGCTGACCCTTGCGGCGCGTGAAGGGCTCGACAACCTGACTTGGGTGGTGAACTGCAACCTGCAGCGACTCGACGGCCCAGTGCGCGGTAATGGCAAGATCATTCAGGAGCTCGAAGGCCTCTTCCGCGGCGCCGGCTGGAACGTGATCAAGGTGATCTGGAGTCGCGAGTGGGACGAACTCTTAGCGAACGATGCGGGCGGGCATCTGGTACGCAAGATGGATTCGACCGTTGACGGCGAGTTCCAGAAGTACATCGTTGCCGGCGGCGCCTACATCCGCGAACACTTCTTCGGCCCAGAGCCGGAGCTCGGCGCGCTGGTGAAGCACCTCTCTGACGACGACCTGGTGCGCCTCCGCCGCGGCGGTCACGACTACCGCAAGATCCACGCCGCCTACGCCTCAGCCGTCGCACATAAGGGTGCACCGACGGTGATCCTGGCGAAGACGGTGAAGGGCTACTCACTCGGGCCATCGGTTGAGGCGACGAATGTCACCCACCAGGCGAAGAAGCTCTCCGAGGCGGAACTCTTCGCCTTCCGCGATCGACTCGGACTGCCGATCCCTGACGAGAAGATCCCCGAGGCCCCGTACTACCACCCTGGCCCAAACAGCCCAGAGGTCAAGTACATCAACGAGCGCCGCGCCGCGCTTGGCGGCCCGCTCCCAACCCGCATCGTGCACCCGGTGAACTGGAGCGCGCCTGAGGCGGCGGCCGATGCCGAGTTTGCCGCCGGAAGCGCCGTGCCGGTCAGCACCACCATGGCGTTCGCCAAGCTGCTGCGCAACCTCTTGCGCGATCCGAACATCGGCCAGCAGATCGTGCCGATCGTTCCAGACGAGGCGCGCACCTTCGGCATGGATCCACTCTTCAAGCAGAGCGGCATCTACGCGCCGTTCGGTCAGCGCTATGAGCCGGTCGACTCGGAGCTGCTGTTGAGCTATCGCGAGTCGCAGAGCGGTCAACTCCTCGAAGAGGGGATCACCGAGGCTGGCTCCATGGCCTCATTCCAGGCGGCCGCGACGGCGTATGCCACGCATGGCGTGCCAACGATCCCGTTCTATGTCTTCTACTCCATGTTCGGCTTCCAGCGCGTGGGCGATCAGATCTGGCAGGTGGGCGATGCACGCGGCCGCGGCTTCTTGATTGGTGCCACGGCCGGTCGTACGACACTCGCCGGCGAGGGGCTGCAGCACGACGATGGCCACTCGCAGATGATCGCGCATCTGCATCCGCATGTCGCCGCCTACGACCCGTCATTCGCCTATGAGATGGCGGCACTGATTCGCCGCGGCATGGATCGCATGCACGGTGGTCGCGAAGACATCCTCTACTACCTGACGATCTACAACGAGAACCAGGCGCAGCCGGCGCGCCCTGATGGCGCGCATGTCGATGAGGGGATTCATCGCGGCCTCTGTCGCTTCGCCGAGGCGGATGCCAGCGCGAGCGGACCAATCGTTCGCCTCTTCGGCTCGGGCGCGATCATGGGCGAGGTGCTCGCCGCGCGCGACCTGCTGCGTGAACGGTTCGGCGTGCGTGCCGAGATCTGGTCCGCCACCTCGTATTCAGAGTTGCGCCGCGAAGCGCTCATTGTTGAGCGCTGGAACCGACGCCACCCTGAGAGTGCGCCGCGAACCTCGTGGATGCAGGATCAGCTCGGCAGCAGCGGCGCGCCGGTCGTTGCCGCCAGCGACTGCGTGACCGCACTCCCTGACCTTCTCGCCCCATGGATCGATGTGCCGTATCTGGTGCTCGGTACCGACGGCTTCGGTCTGAGCGATACCCGCGAGGCGCTCCGTGAGTTCTTCTCGGTTGACGCCAAGCACATCACCGCCGCCGCGATGGTGGCCCTGGCGCGTGGCGGCGAGCGCACGCCGGCCGAGGCGGCCGCGGCGATCAAGGAGCTCGGCATCGACCCCGATCGCCTTCCGGTCTTCGTTCTCGACCGCTAGGTAGCGATACAGGACAAGGTCACTTGTCGTATTAGACAGGTGCGGTTGACCTTTTCGATATTAGGTGGCATCATCTTCTTGAGCGTGCGCAGCAAGAGTGCGCAGCAGCTGTGAGAGGGGGATTCGCATGGAGAGCATCTTCGCCTGGGGCCTTGGAGGGCTACTCACCGGACTTCGTGAAGGGGTCGAAGCGGCACTCATCGTTGGCATCATTGCGAGCTACCTCGTAAAGATCGGCCGCGCCGATCGACTCGGCAGCCTCTGGTTTGGCGTCATCACAGCCATCCTCGCCTCCGCCGCAGTGGGCGGTATTGCATTCGTGGCCCTCGGGAGCCTGCAGGGGACCGCCGAGCAGATCATCGCTGGCACCACCTCGCTCCTTGCCGTGGTGATCCTCACCTACATGCTCTTCTGGATGCGCAAGCAGGCCGTCACCCTCGGCGCCGATCTTCGCAGTGGCGTTGATCGCGCAGTCGCCTCTACATCGGTGTTGGGACTCAGCCTCCTCGCCTTTACCGCGGTCATTCGCGAGGGGTTTGAGACTTCGCTCTTCCTGCTCGGCCAGACGACTGCAGCGGCGGGGGAGGGACTCCCCGTCATCCTTGGTGCCGTGGTCGGCCTACTGATTGCCGCCGGCATCGGCGTGTTGATCTTCCGTGCCGGGTTGCGACTCAACTTGAGTTCCTTCTTCAACCTCACTGGCGCCGCCCTTGTGGTGATTGCCTCGGGCCTCCTCTCATACGGAGTCCATGAGTTCATCGAGGTTGGCTTGCTGCCAGGCCTAGTCACGCCGATCTACGACATCTCCGCCGTCTTGCCGCACAAAGAGGGGATCGGTCAGTTCTTGCGCGCCATCGTTGGCTACAGCTCAACGCCGGAGCTGACAACGCTCCTGGCGCAGGGTGCCTACCTGATCTTTGGCCTCTTCCTCTATGTGCGCCCGGTGCGGCGAGCCGCTGCAGCCCGCACCGCCGCCAGCGCCTAACTGGCGCGCGCGGGCTTCGCGCGCGATGATGTGCTGATGCCGATACTTCACGTTGAGGGACTCTCGCACTCGTTTGGTGAGCGCC
>JAPLHR010000108.1 GCA_026389535.1 Chloroflexota bacterium | reverse complement strand
GGCTCGCGAGACCAGCATCGGACCACGAGGCGAGCCAGCACTAGGAGTGAACGGAATGTACACAGACAAGAACTTGGTCTGCATGGATTGCAGCCAGGAATTCGTATTCACAGCGCGGGACCAGGAGTTCTACGCTGAGCGTGGCTTCACGGAGCCAAAGCGCTGCACACCATGCCGCAATGCCCGCAAGGCGCAGCGCGAGGGTGGTTCAGCGGGTGGCGGCTTCGGCGGCTACACCGGTGGCAGCTCTTACAGCGCCGGCGGCTATGGCGCGCCACGCGCACCTCGCGGACCACGCGAGTTGCACCCAGCAACCTGCTCGGATTGCGGCAAGGAGACCATGGTCCCCTTCCTGCCAACCAGCGGCAAGCCGGTTTACTGCGACAACTGCTTCTCGACCCGACGCCCAGCGCGCTGAGTCCAGTAGCTCTTAGAGCAACCCGGACGGCCGGGACCCTTCGGGGTCTCGGCCGTCCGATTTATCCCCGAGTTTCTAGTTGAGCTAATCGATCAACGAGTAGTGCTGCATGCACCGTTGCGGCGCGGTGGTCAAAGAGCGCAAGTAGTGCGGCGCTGCTGAGCGCAGCGGTAATGCGGGCATCTGCCAAACACACCTCATGTAGCTGACGGTTGTCGTCGCGCGCGCTCGTCGCCGCAGCTTGCACAATCGAATAGGCGGCATCGCGCTGCATCCCCGTATCAACAAGCGCGGTGAGTAGCCGCGATGCAGCGTGCAGGCCGAGCCCACCTGCAAGGTTCGCCAGCATGCGCTCGCGGCGAATCTCAGCACCATCAATCACGCCGTTGAGTGAGTCCACCATGAAGGCGAGAAGCGAGGTAGCGTCGGGGAGCAGGATGCGCTCCGCAGAACTGTGGCTGATGTCGCGCTCATGCCAGAGCGGCTGGTTCTCCATCGCCGCGGCGGCGTAACCACGTAGGAGGCGGGCGAGACCGGCGATTCGTTCACTCTTGATCGGATTGCGCTTCTGTGGCATCGCCGAGCTTCCAGCTTGACCAGTGCGGAACGGCTCGCGCATCTCATCGACCTCTGAACGCTGCAGATGGCGGATCTCGGTAGCGATGCGCTCGAGGGTGCCGC
This sequence comes from Chloroflexota bacterium, assembly GCA_026389535.1. Taxonomy (GTDB): domain Bacteria; phylum Chloroflexota; class Limnocylindria; order Limnocylindrales; family Limnocylindraceae; genus Limnocylindrus. The sequence goes on along the minus strand of JAPLHR010000108.1, from coordinate 1,056 downwards.
CGGCAATGGCGATCGCACTCACAAAGGCGGCGTGGCGATCGCGCTGAACGATTTGTGTGCTCGCCTGATCGGCGCGCAGGCCGAGCGCCGATAGTGCGATCTGTTCGATCTCTGGGCTGATCTGGCTGTAGGCCCCGACAGGCCCGGAGATCTTCCCGGTAGCAGCTTCAGCGGCGGCGAGAGTGATGCGCTCACGTGCCCGCGAAACTTCAAACGCCCAGTTCGCCATCTTCGCACCCATCGTGGTTGGCTCTGCATGCATGCCGTGCGTTCGCCCGATCATGATCGTGTCGCGCTCCTCGCGAGCGCGGCGAATGACGGTGCCGAGCAGTGTCGCGAGCCCTGTATCGAGGAGCGCAGCAGCATCGCGCATCTGCAGTGCGAGTGCGGTGTCAACGACGTCGCTGCTGGTCAACCCATGATGAATCCAGCGACCCTCTGGGCCAACGCTCTCCGCAAGCTGGCTCACAAAGGCGACGACATCGTGATCGGTGGTGCGCTCCAACTCGTTGATGCGAGCGACGTCCACCTTAGCCTTCGCACGAATCACCGCCACGGCGTCGGCAGGCACCTCACCCGTCGACGCTTGTGCGTCGAGCACGGCAAGTTCAACCTGCAGCGCCGCACTCCAGCGCGCCTCATCGCTCCAGACGGCCGTCATCGACGGCGTAGCGTAACGGGGGATCATCGCTTGGCGTGGCGCAGTGGGCGCCAGGCACGCTCAATGGTTTGCGTGCGCTCGGGGCCAACAGAGAGGAGCACGATCGGCGCACCGGCAATCTCTTCGAGTGCCGTGACATAGCGACGGGCAGTCTCAGGAAGGTCGGCCATTGCGCGAACGTTGGTGATCTCCTCCTCCCAACCAGGGAACGTTTCGTAGATCGGCTTCGCGCGTGCAAGCTCAGCACTCGACGTTGGCCAGCGCTCAACGCGCTTGCCGTCGATCTCATACGCAACGCAGAGCAGAATCTCAGGAATGCCCGAGAGCACGTCAAGCTTGTTCAACATGATGCTCGAGACGCCATTCAACTCAACGGCGTAGCGGAGTGGAACGGC
>JAPLHR010000047.1 GCA_026389535.1 Chloroflexota bacterium | reverse complement strand
GCCGCGATCGCCGCAATGTTTGACTGCACCGAAGCCGCAACATCACGGATAGCGAGGATCGCCGTGGTTGCCAGTGGTACGAGATCGACATTGAGTCCGACAGAGGCGAGTAGGGCGCTGAGTCGCCCAACCATCACGCCGACCTCTGCCGACGTTGGCTCTGGTCCGGCGATAATGCCGCCCAGTGATTGCGCGAAGGCAATCGCAAGTTCAATCGCAATGACGATGACAGGAATAGCGCCTGCAATCCACACAAGGACCGCTGCGCGTGTGCGCGTCCAGCCGCGTGCCACGAGTCGGTCAATTGGCGCATCGGCCAGCGCCGCCAGCAGCCACCCGCCGGCGAGTGCGTAGAGGAGCGGGCCTTGGGCTGAGATGAAGGTGGTGACGACGCCAAGTCCCGCCATGATGGCGACGAGGGCAAGGCTTGCAAGCGTGGCCCACGCGATCAGGCGAACCGACTGTGGCCACTCATCGCTGCGGAGAGGATTCGGCAGATTCATGAGCTGATCTTAGTCCAGCGCTGCGCGCACGATATCGAGCGGGAGAGTCCAGGATTGCCGACTCCGTCGCATCAGCGGTCGCCTCAAAGAGCGCAGAGAGGTGTGCGTTGACCACCATCGTGACTGAGGCTTCGAACGGCTCCTTCGGCTCAAGGTCCTCTGCGGGGAGATGCCCATTCGCCGTGCTAAAGCTCAGTACGAAATCACCCGACGAATGTTCACCGACGCCACCAACGCGGCCGATGCCGATGACCGCTCGTTGCGCAAGGCGATCGAGTTGCATCGGAAGGAGTGGCGCATCCGTCGCGACGATCACAATGATGGAGCCTGCTCCACCGCGGGGATCATCGGGCTTCGGTGCAGCGCCGACCTTGGTCTCCCATGGAAGTGAGTAGTGCTCAGTCGAGAGTGGTCCGCCGGCGACGCCCAGCATCTTCCCCTGCAGCGTCAGCCGGTGGCGGCGGCCATGGTTCGCCTGAACGAACACCCCAATGGTGTACCCGCCAAGTTCTGCGGGGAGTCGTCGACTCGATGTGCCGTTGCCGCCCTTAAAGCCGTGGCAGATCATGCCCGTCCCGCCACCCTGATTGCCGCGCGGCACTGGCGCACCGTTCGGTAGCGCAGCGGCGGCGTCGAGTGCCTGCTGTGCATGCGCCGCGGTGACATGGAATCCGTTCACGTCGTTTAGCACGCCATCCCAGGTTTCACCAGCAACGGGGAGGCTCCACGGTGGTGCGTCTGGTACGTGATCAAGCGACCAGCTGATCATGGCGTCGTGCACGACACCAACGGAGTGGGTGTTCGTCAGACAGATCGGCGAGGTGAGCAGTCCAGACTCCCGAATCCACTCCAACCCCGTGAGCTCGCCGTTGCCGTTCAGTCGATGGGTGCCAGCGAAGAGTGGGTGCCCCATCTCGGTGAGCGAGCGGGGAAGAATGGCGGTGACGCCGGTGCGAATCGGTCCAACACCGCGCTTGAGTGCGCCGTCACCCTTGATGATGGTGGTGGCAGCAACGCGCACGCCCGCGACATCGGTGATTCCGTCCGTTGGGCCAGGAATAAACCGGCCGATGCGGATTCCAAGGTCGGTGGCTCGGGTGTCTCGTGGCATGGGGGTAGTGTGCCATCCCGCACTACACTCTCCCTATGTTGCCGCCGATCAAGCCCAAGTCCCGCACTCCGCGTGAGCGCATGCCGTTTCGGCATATTGGCTCAACGATCCTGCTTGCTACCTCGTTCATCCTCGCTGCAGGCGCTCTCGTCACGTGGGGGATCGATCAGCAGATCGGACCTTGGGCACCGAGTGGAGTCGTTGTCGTCACTGAGGATCCGTCGGTCGACCCAAGCGGTGATGGTGGTTCGCCAAGTCCAGAGGCCGACCCGTCCGACCCCGCCGAGCGAGCGCGCACCACGCCACCACCCCTCCCGCCAGTCGATCCAAGTCTGCTCGTCCCCTCGGTCGCCGGGGATCCTGTGCGCGTCTTGGTGAGCGGCGTCTGGATCAACCTTCCCGTCGTCCGCCCACCACTCGAAACAGATGGCTCGCCACGATTTCCCTGGTGCCGCGTCGCTGAGTGGATGCCGAACAAGGGGAAAGCCGACGGCAAGACGGGCATCCTCTTCATCTATGCGCACGGCCGCTACTGGGAGTTCGGCGGCCTTCTCGACAAGACGCCGAAGCAGATGATCGGCCAGATTATTGAGGTCGATGTGCTGCCGAAGGTTGCTGGCGCGACGCTGCTCCGTCTGCGCTACCGCGTGACCGAGGTTCGTCAGCACATCTCATCATGGGCAGACATCGCTGATGTGCCGAACGGTCGGGTAGTCTTGCAAACCTCTGAAACCGATCGTCACGACGGAACGAAGATGGTCGTCATTGGAAAGTACATTGATACGAAACCCTCCACGCGACCAATACCAGTAGCAAAGCCACAGATCTGCGAATAGCCTGATGCAGGCTCCCACAAGCGCTGTTGAGTTCCGCCCCGACATTGAGGGGTTGCGGGGCATCGCTATTCTCCTGGTGCTCCTCTTCCATGCTGGACTCCCCTGGACGCCCGGTGGGTTCATTGGCGTTGACGTCTTCTTTGTCATCAGCGGCTTCCTCATCACCGGCAAGCTCTGGCGTGAGTCACAGCAGCCTGGCGGGCTGAGCATCGCCAAGTTCTACGCGTGGAGAATCCGTCGGCTCCTCCCAGCGGCCCTCGTCGCCGTGGCGCTCATCTCACTCGTTGGGCTCCTGATTGCTGCGCCGCTTGATCGAAGCGAGGTGGCGGCAGATGGCGCAGCGTCGGCGCTCTCTATCGCCAACATGCGCTTCATCGGTTCGGTCGATTACTTCGCACCGACTTCAAGCCCGTCACCCTTCTTGCACTTCTGGTCGCTCAGCGTCGAAGAGCAGTTCTACCTCGTCTGGCCGGCGCTCATCGTTCTACTGACGTGGCGCGGTGGCAGTGCGCGGCGCCTGATCGCGGCGCTCCTTATTGGCGTGTTCGCCTCCTTTGCGCTCAGCATGTGGCTCACCGACGCCTCGCCGGCACGCGCCTTCTACCTGCTGCCGACGCGCGTCTGGCAGCTAGGGGTCGGTGGCCTACTCGCCCTCATCGGCGTGATGGGCACCTCGCGCCGTGCGGGTGCCCTCGCGTGGGCTGGCCTTGCCGCGGTTGTCGTTGCGGGGGTGGCTCTCACCGCTGAGATGCCGTATCCAGGGCTCGCCGCCCTCCTCCCCACCGCAGGCGCCGTGGCGCTGCTCTACGGCGGTGCTGCGCCAAGCGGACCGGCACGCCTCCTCGCCGCCGCACCACTCCGTTTCCTCGGCAAGATCAGCTACTCGCTCTACCTCTGGCACTGGCCGCTCCTCGTGCTCCCCCTCATCTTCCTCGAGCGCGCCCTCACCGGCGTTGAGATCGTGGCGTCCGTCGCTGCAGCGATCGGCGTCTCCTGGCTGAGCTGGCGCTTTGTTGAGCAGCCCTTCCGCTACGGAGATCGCTCACGTCGCGCCACCTCATGGAGCGCCATTCGTATTGGCGTTGCCGGAATTCTCAGCGTTGCTCTCTTTACGCAAGGACTCGCCGCTGCTCTCCCCTCGTCAGCTGTTGCCGTTCAACCAACACCGGGCCCTTCGGGCTCACCGGCACCGAGCCCCTCGGGCTCGCCGGTGGCGAGCGACGGCCCGATCACGCTGCCAGCAGATCTAACCCCATCGCTGACATCGGCGCGCGATGACGAGGAGCGGCTACGCGGCGACGGCTGCCTCGCATTTGAGCGCGTCACAACACCGCCGAACTGTGTCTACGGCGTCAAGGGATCAGCGATCACCATCGCCCTCGTTGGCGACTCTCACGCCTCGCACTGGTTCCCCGCAATCGAAGCGGTTGCCTTGGAACGCGGCTGGCGTCTGCTGACCTTTGTCAAGGTGTCGTGCTCGTTCACCAGCCTCGTGCAGCGCAACTTGGCGCTGAAGCGTGAGTACCGTGAGTGCACCACGTTCAACGAGGCGACGGTGGCACGCCTCAATCAAATCAAGCCAGCACTCACGATCATCGTGAATCGCCGCACCTTCCGGCCAATTGACGGCGATATCACGTCAGTGTTGGCTGGAGCTGCGCTCGGCGAGATGGTCGCCCGCCTCCCAGGAGCAACGGTGATCCTTGTCGATACGCCAGACCCTGGTCGTGATGCTCCCGCCTGCCTCTCAAAGCACCCGAGCGACATTCGCGCGTGTATCTTCACGCAAGACGATGCTGACAACCGCGAGATTGGTGTTGCAGAGCGCGTGGCGGCCACCGTTTCAGGGGCGCAGCTGATTGATCTGACGAGTGAGATCTGTGGCGCATGGCCCTGCTCGCCGATTGCCGGGAGCGTTCTGATCTATCGCGATGAGGACCACATGACGGAGACCTTCTCACGGAGCCTCGCCGCTCCGCTCGGAGTAGAGATCACAAAACTGTTGCCGCGCTAGCGCTGCGCCCGCTCCGCCGCGTAGAGCATGATCGCGGACGCTACCGCAAGGTTGAGACTTTCAGCAGTTCCAAGCATTGGAATAAGTGCGGCGCTAGAACATGCGCCACGAAGATCCGCACTCAAGCCATCAGCCTCGGTCCCAATCACAATCATTGTTGGCGCTGCGTACGAGAGCTCGCTGTAATCTGACGCCCCATCGAGTGCGGTAGCGATCGTGCTCCCCGGCCAACGCTTAAGTAGTGCAACTCCCTCTTCGTGTGTTGTGCGATAGATCGGTACCGTAAAGATGGATCCCATCGTGGCGCGCACGGTTTCAATGGAGTACGGGTCGCAGGTGTTGCCAACGAGAATCACACCACCAGCCGCACAAGCATCGGCACTGCGAATGGCGCTCCCGAGATTGCCAGGGTCGCGCGGTGCCTCAAGCATGAGCCAACGCGCAGCGCGACTCGGGTCAATGGTCGTTACTGCTTGCGCCTCTGGCGCAGGGTCCGCATAGACGGCGAGCTGCTCCTGCGGGTTGTCGCGCCCCGTGATCTTCGCCAACACCTCGGTCGTGACCGAGAGTGATTCTCGGGCATGGCTTGCACCGCCGTCGATAGGGGCGCGCAGTGGCCCAGCGGTCAACAGCATCTCGGGGATCCAGCCTGCTGCGGTGGCGGTGGCGATCGTGCGCTCGCCCTCGGCCAGGAAGAGGCGCTGCTCATCGCGACCCTTCGGTGTGCGCAGGGCGCGCAGCCCCTTCACGACCGGGTTGGAGAGGCTCTCAATGCGCAGCGGTTGCATCTGGGGAGGATACCCCTGAACGCCGCCCCCCTCGCCCAGAAGCATCGGAACATGGGCGGCGAGCCCTGCCGCGAGGGTTAGAATCTCCCTCATGAATATTGTCTCAACGGTCCGGCGCATCGCTCCTGATGCCCACCAGCGCACCATCGTCCTGATTTGGGCTTTCTGGGCTATTGCGCTCATCAGCTTCCAGGCGATCAGTGTGGAGCGCGTCCGTCTCGAACGGCCCGACTATGCCGTCTCCTGGAGCGAGTGGGAGACCGACGCAAATAACAACGCCGATAAGCCATACCTCTCTGACCGGTTTATGAATCAGCAGGTCGCATGGGACAGTGAGTATTATCTCGGCATTGCGGTTGGTGGATACGACGACCCCCTTGCTGGAACTGCAACTGACCCTGATACAGGCAAGGAGATTCCTCGAAACTACTCCTTCTTCCCAGGATACCCAGCACTGATCAACTTACTTGCCTGGCCGCTCTACATCTTTAACATCACCGCCATCGCACGAGCCACGTTGGCCGGCATGATCATCACCCTTCTCGGAACGCTCGGCGGCATGTTTGCGCTCGACTACCTCGTACGGCGTACATATGCCAAGGCGAAGCAGCGCAGCGACGAGGCAACCTCAATAGCGATCCGCACACTGACTTACCTCTTAGTCTTCCCGGGCGCCCTCTTCTTTGCCCAGGTCTATACCGAGGGGCTCTTCATCGGCACGGCGCTTGGAGCGATCGCGCTCGCCTATCGTGGGCGATGGGGGTTCGCCGCGCTCCTCGCTGGGTTGGCGGCGCTGACACGAGCGCACGGGGTCCTCACCGTGATCCCACTCGCGATTATCTGGTGGACCTCTGGTGGCTCTGCCCAGTTGAAGCTCTTAGCATCTGGCAAGGGGGCCGCGACGCTGCGCACACGGCTGACAGCGCTCCTCCCCGTGTTCGCCATCCTCCTCCCGATCGTGGTGCACCTACTCTGGCGCACCTCAACGCTCGGCGAAGGTTGGGCGCGCCTCCAGGATTTCTACTTCGGGCGCGGGTATCTCTCAATCCTAGAAACGGTCGGCTCGTGGATTGTTGGCGGGGCATACGCGTTTACACACGGACATGAGGCGCTTGTGACCTTCTTGCTTGATCGGGCGGCAATCTTCTTGGCCCTTGCTGCATCAATCGCCCTTTTGCGGCGGCGCGAGTGGGCGATCGGCGCATTCAGCCTCGCCCTCGTCGTGGCCTCGGGGCTCAGCGGCGATCACCAGAGCACCATCCGCTATATGGCAGTCGTTCCGGCGCTACCAATCTGGCTCGCCGGCATTGGGCGTCGCGCATGGTTTGACCGCGTCTGGGTGATCGGCTGCGTGCTGCTGCTCGGACTCCTCGCCCTCCTCTTTAGCCGAGACTTCTGGGTCGCGTGACCCTTCGCCGCGGCCGACCCGCCGGCCGCACGACAACCCCCTCTGCGCCACGAGGACACATGGGGATCCCTGAAGGTCGCATGGCGCGGCATCGCGCTCAGGCTGCAGCTGCGGAGGCCTCTGCGGCGGCTGGTGGCGGCGCACTCGTGCTCGTTGGCGACTCCATCACCCAGGGTTGGCAGACCGAGGGCCACGACGAACTCCTGCGCCCACACCGCACCGTCAACCTTGGAACGAGCGGTGACCGAACCGAGCAGATGATCTGGCGCCTCCAAAATGGTGAGCTTCCAGCAGGGATTCGACCCCGAGCGTTCACCCTGATGGCCGGGACCAACAACGCGGGCCTCATGCGCGACAACCCTGACCATATTGCCGACGGCATTCTCGCCATCATCGCCCTACTCCTCGCCGCTGACGCAGCCGCACCAATCCTGCTCTATCCGATCTTCCCGCGGGGGCGTGGCGCTACCTGTGAGATGCGACGCATCACCGATGGAGCAAACCGCTCGCTCCTGGCACGACTCCCAACGTCACCGCGCATTATTGTTCGTGACATTCGACAGCAGTTCCTCAACAGCCAGGGCGAAACGATCAAGAGCTTAATGCCCGATTACTTGCACTTAAGCCGAGCTGGCTACGAAATTTGGGCGAAGGATTTACAGGAGGCTCTCGCCGCGCCACAAGCACGCTAGGGCCAGCTCTTCAGCCGATCGGCCGACTCTTTCATGCGCTCCGCAGACCAGGTGTTGTAGTAAAACCAGGCGACTGCGTTGAGATCCGGGTAGCGACTCTGAAGATCGCTGACGACCTGCACGACTTGGGCCTCGGTTTCACTGGCACCGATCGTGGGAATGATCACCGTTGACGCTCTCGCCTTGGCGATGCGCGCCTCTACCGTCGGAATGCAGTCGTCCACGACCCAGGAGGGCGAATAGCCCCAGTCACTCCAGTAGCACATCGGCTCAACCTCATCGAGAGCATCGGCGAAGAGGGCGAGGTTCTGGCCGACCTCAACAAACGACTGCGGCAAGACGAATGCTGCCACATGCACCGACGAGCGTATCGCTCGCACGGCTGCGGCGACAGCGTGAACGTGATCCGAAATGATTCCGCTCCTCCACACCTGCCATTTCGCTACGCCGGGATCAATCATCCCGCTCGGAAAATCAAGCGACAGGGGATCAATGCCGATTGCCGCCTGAGCTGCGGCGCGACTAAGTGGGCCCACATCCATATTGAACCCGTCAAAGCGCACCCAGTCGAGATCAATGCCGTCGACGTTGTAGTTGCGCACAACCTCCTCAACGATCGACTGCTCGTAGGCGCGCACACTCGGATCAATCGGGTTTACGAAGTACGAGTGGCCCACAGAGCTGTAGAGCTTCGCCTCGCCGTTTACGGCGATCTGCATCTCCCATTCGGGATGGGCGAGGGCAGCGGCTTGGTCGTGGAATTGCGGAATCCAGGCGTAGATCCGCAAGCCGCGCCGATGTGCCTCGTCGATCGCGACCGCAAGGGGGTCCCAGGTTGTGATTGAGCGCCATACCGGTGCAATAGCGCTGCGATAGAAGGCGGTGCCGCTCGGGATCACATCATCCTCGTCGTGCTTCACCACGAGATGCACAGTGCTAATCCCTGCGTCTGCCGCCGCCTGCATAAAGAAGGCGACCTCCTCGGGGGTGTGCCACCGCTGCAAGCGCGCAACGATGTGCGAGGCATGCCGCTCAAGGGCGCTCTGGCTGCAGCCACTGAGGAGCGCTGCAATCAGCAGTAGAGACGTCGCGAAAGAGAGCCTACGCGCAGCGACGCGTGCGCGCGACATACCTACTTGTCTAGGCCCGTGGTGACGACCACTCCACGTACAAAGTAGCGCTGGAAGGCGATGAAGAGGATCACGGGAATGATCAGCGTAAGGATGGTCGCTGCCTCAACATACCCGGCGCGAGTGTAATAAATGCCCGAAAAGCGGTTGAGCCCAACGCCAAGCGGCTGTAGCTCGGGCTTAGTTGCGAGGTAGATCAGTGGACCGAAGTAGTCGTTCCACGAATAGACGAAGTGGAAGATCGTCACTGCAACAAGCACCGGCCACGACTGCGGGATGATCACCTTACGAAGGATCTCCATCGGCGTGGCCCCTTCAATTTGAGCCGCTTCATCATGCTCACGCGGGATGGTTAAGAAGTACTGCCGCATTAGGAAAACGTCAAACGCATTCGCTACAAACGTCGGCACTAGGAGCGGCAGCCACGTGCCAATCCAACCCAAGTTTAAGAAGAGGATGTACGTTGGGATCAGTGTGACCGTTCCCGGAATGAAAATGGTGGCCACCATGACCTGGAAGAGTCGGTCGCGGCCCGGGAAGCGGAAGCGCGCAAAGCCGTAGGCAACAAGGGTACAACTCAACACGGTGCCAATGGTCCCAACAATCGCGATCACGATGGTGTTGAAGAGGAGTTGCGGGAAGTTGATCAGCTTCCATACGGCGCCATAGTTGCCGATCGCAAACGAGAACTCCCAAACGTTCTCTAGGGTTCGCCATGACCCTTTCCACACGAACGTCTTGGTGAGATCGGTCGGATCGGCCATCGTGCTCTGCTGCCGTCCAGACTTAACGAGCGCAAACTCTTTGACAGTGCCATCTTCGAGAGGGACTTTGTAGATGGTGTAGGTCTCTGTGCCAACGGTGATGGACTTCGGTCGTGCAGGCCAGATTGGCGTACCAGTGGCGACCGCCTGATCGGGGTCTTTCAAGCTCGATGAGAAGAGATTGATGATCGGTGCAAAGAAGACGAATGTGAGGATGGCGACCACAAACGTGGTGAGAATCCGACGGCGCGTCGTCTTGCGGTGCTTCGCCTCCTTGCGCTCAGCCCCTGTTAGGCCGTCCTTTCCCACGGCCGCCATGGTGGTCACTTCGTCTCTCCTGCGTAGTAGACCCAGCGTCGCTGCGTGCCGAAGAGCACGAGGCTAAAGAAGAGCGTCACGATGAACAGCACCCAGGCGAGTACCGAGCCGTACCCGGGATCTTGGTAGCTGAAGAAGGTCTTGTATTGCAGGATGTTGAAGAAGAGCGTGGAGCCACCCGGCGTCCCGTTGCCGCCATTGACCACGAACGGAACTAGGAAATACTGCAGGCTCCCGGCGATGCCGAGCACCAGGTTGTAGAAAATAACGGGCGTGATCATGGGCAGGGTGATGTGGCGGAAGCTCGACCACCAGCCTGCCCCGTCCACTGTGGCTGCCTCGTAGAGCTCCGTCGGCACGCCGCCGAGTCCTGCGAGGTACACGATGATGGCGCTGCCGATCCCCCAGATCCCCATCAACACTAGCGCTGGGTAAATCCAGCCAATGTCGTTAAGCCAGAAGGGGGGATTCTCTACGCCAAGAAGATGGAGGACGCCGTTCACGGGGCCGTCTTGACCCAGCACGCCGCGCCAGGCGACGACGCCGGCAACGAACGGGATCACGTATGGCAGGAACCAGAGGACGCGGAAAAGCCCCGGCGCAATGAGCGCCTTGCTGTTCAGCAGGATCGCCACCATCAGCGGAATGAAGAGCCCGACGGGGAGCGACAGCAACATGAAGCGAAGCGTGACGCCGAGTGCGGACCACGCCTTTTCATCGCCAAAGAAGCGCGCCCAGTTATCAAGGCCCACAAAGGTGAAGTTTCGGCTGTCGCCGGTGAGCTGCGCTGAGAAGAAGGTCAGCAGCAAGCTCGCGATAATTGGGAAGGCGGTGAATACGACGAGGCCCAGGATCCACGGCGAGATAAAGGCATATGCCCACTTCGCCTCGCGTCGAGCAGAACTGCTCGCAAAGAGTTTCAAGTTACAGCGCCTCCTCGGTTCTTGACCGTGGTTTTGTTGCCGCTCGCTACTGGAGCCGGGCGTAGGTTACCCCACGCCCGGCTCCGTAGCATGTGTGTCAGCTACCGCTGACGCGAAGCTTTACGGCTTTTCGTCGGCGATTGCCTGCAGCGCAGGCAGGAACGTTCCGCTCACATAGCTAGCAACATCCATCGTTGCGTCCTTCTGCAGCGCCGCTGTGAAGTCCGCATAGATGTAGTCGCGAGCCTTCAGGTAGTTCGGAATGAATGCCTCGGCGCTCGGGCTTGAAACCCGCTTGTAGCTCTCCTTGGCAATATCCCAGTGAACGCCCTGAGTGAACTGCGCGTCCTTCGTAGCGAAGAAGGCAGCCTGGTCGGCTTCACGAGCGGGCATGCCGCCGTAGATGTCGAGCAGACGAGCCGATGCCTCGCCAAGCAGGTACGTCATGAACGTAAAGGCCTCTTTTGGATGCTTGCTCCCCTTGCTGATGCGGAAGGTGTCCGCATTCATGTCAGGGCTGACGGCTCCCTTGTACGAAGGGGCTGGTGCAATGTTCCAGTCCGTCTTTACAACGTCACCCAAGCAGCAGGTGTACCAAAGGTACGACATGCCCATGGCAATCTTGCCCGTTGGGAATGCATTCCCTTCGCCCCACTCCTTCTGGGCGATCACGTCGCCGGATGGAATGAAGTGATCCTTGAAGATTCCGTCGTGCGTCCAGGTCCAGGCGTCAACCCAACCGTCTGGGACGGAGAGGGTCTTCCCGTCGCTGCCGAGGAACTGTCCAGCCTTGAACCAGCTGCCCCACTCAGGTGCACCGTTCCATGGCTGTCCATATCCGTACTGCACGATCTTCTTTGCGTTGAATCCCGCCTCGGTGGCGTTCTTGCCGGCGCTGTCAACGGTCAGGAGCATGCCGATCTCGCGAACGGTGTCCCAGCTCCAGTCGACCTTTGAGCCATCCGGCATCGTGTACTTCTCGCCGTATGCCGTTGGTGGCAAGTTGAGACCCGCCTCTTCAAAGAGTGAAGGGACGAAGTACATCATCGACGGGAACGTGGCGAATGGCAGGCCAAGCTGGCCCTGACCGCCGACGTTAAATGACTGCACTGCAGCTTCAGGGAACTGCGTCAAGTCGTAGTTCGACTCTGCGATCAAATCAGTGAGGTCGAGCCAGTTTCCGTAGAAGCCGTTTGAGCCGGCAACACCGGCTGGCCCAACGACGTCTGGTGGATTACCGGCAGCATTCTCCGTGAGAAGCGTGTCTTTTGCTGATGGATTCGGGACAACCTCAAGGGTCACCTGAATCTCTGGGTGTGCAGCGTTCCACTCGTCCACGATTGCCTGCTGGACTGGGACCTGCGTCTCCGCATCAGTACCCGTTCCAAGGCCCACGAACCAGGTGATTGCTACTGGCCCGGTTGGGCTTGCCGCACTGCCGCTGCAGGCGGACACGATAAGCGCGAGTACTGCAAAAGCAGTGCTCAGTCGCCACCTCTTCACCTTCATGTTCTCCTCCTCGTTGATCTGCGGTGGGCCGACCCTTTGCGGGTATGCCGCGCTGGGTAATGAATACACTTCGGATTACCTTTTGGGGGTCTGTGGCGCGCCTGACGCAACGTATCCTGTAACAATTGGCCTATTCGGTGTGGATCTGTGCGAGAACGGCAACTCGCGGTGGCCTCACTAGCCCCTAGAATCGCCCTAGAGGCCAAGGGTCAGGAGGAGGGGTTCGTGCGGATCGGCATTATTGGGGCGGGCAGCACCTATACCCCGGAACTGATCGAAGGGATCGGCAACGGCCGGCTCGGGGCGCCTCTCGACGAGCTGGTGCTGATGGATCTCAGCCCTGAGCGCCTCGAGATCCTCGGGGCCCTGGCGCAACGAATGCTGGATCGCGTCGGCTGGGCTGGGCGCCTCACCCTAACGACTAGCCAGAGCGAGGCGACGGACGGTGTAGATGCATGTCTGGTGCAGTACCGCATCGGTGGCTCGCAGGCCCGCATCATTGATGAGTCGATCCCACTGCCGCATGGGGTTCTTGGCCAAGAGACCGTTGGCCCAGGCGGATGGGCCAAGGCACTTCGTACCGTTCCGCCGACGCTCGCCATCGCCGAGGAGCTCGCGCGGCGCAGCCCGCAGGCGTGGCTGCTTGACTTTGCGAATCCTGTATCGATCGTTAGCCAGGCGCTCATCAGTGCCGGCCACCGCGCCGTCGGCCTCTGTAACTCCGCAATCGGTTTGCAGCGCCGTGCCGCGGCACACTTTGGTGTGGAGCCTGAACGCATCGAACTTGAGTCTGCTGGACTCAACCACGGCACCTGGTATCGCGAGATCAAACTCGACGGCGTTCCGCAGCTTGATAGGTTGATCTCTGAACATGGTGATGAGATCGCCGCGATGACCGGATGGACTCGCGAATACCTTGAGACCGAGCGGGCGATTCCGAGTTACTACTTGCGCTACTACTTTTCGCCGAACGAGGTCCTTGCCGAGCAGCTTACTGGGGGAACAAGAGGAGAAGAGGTCGTCCTCATTGAGGCGCAGCTCCTCGAGATGTACAAAGATCTGACGCTTGCAGAGAAGCCAAAGCTGCTTGAAGAGCGTGGTGGTGCGTTCTACTCTTCTGCAGCACTTGATCTAATTGCAGCGCTTACTGGAGCGCGACCGGCGAAACTCGTCGTGAACGTCCGCAATGACGGCGCAATTCCTGATCTACCTAACGACGCGGTAGTTGAGGTGCTCAGCACCGTTTCTGCTGACGGGGCGAAGCCGCTGCCAATCGCGCCACTCGGAGGGGCTCGACAGGAGCTCATTTCAAAGATCATCGCCTTTAACCAGGCAACGATTGCCGCCGCGCTCTCAGGTGATCACGCCGCCGCAATCGAGGCGCTCGCTCTGAACCCTGTTGTACCGAGCCACGATGCGGCTGAGAAGATTGGACGCGAGCTCATCGCCGCCCACGCAAAGAACCTTCCGAACTTCTCGAAGTAGGTTCCTGGCGCTTAGGCGCTGCGCGGCTTGACGCGCGTAAACGAAACGCGCAGCTTCTCTTCAGCAATTAGCCGTTGGCTGAGGCGCGGCTCTGCCGCGTCAAGTGCGTAGAGGAGCGCGCCAAGGGCGGGGGCGGCGCGCAGTGGGCGAACGTCAATTGGTGGAAGAGCGGCACGAAGAGCGGAACGAACCCGTGCCTGATATCCGCGCAGCGGCGCGTTGAGCGTTCCGCCAATGAACACGATCGGAATCGGCCGTCGCTTGATCGGCGCACGAAGCTGTGACGCCGTCGCATAGGCGACCGCATGCTTGATCATGTAGGCCTCTATCTCCCGCGCGACACGGTCACCGCGCTCCGATTGCTGCAGAACCACAGGGGCTAGCGCACTAATACGATCCTGGTCAAATGTTCCATCAAGGATCGCGTCGAGAAGTTCACGCAGCGATGAGTGCCCCGTTGACGCAAGGATCGCGCGGCCAAGGCTTGTCTTTGGTCCGCGTCGCTCCTCTGCGCGAACCGCCGCACCGACGCCGGCAACTGCAATGCCACCGCCACCGCCAAAATCGCCACTAATATCGCCAAGGGCAGCGAAGCGTGCATCTACGCCGCGCTCATTCACGCCGATCGCGTTCACGCCAGCACCCCCAACCAGGGCGATGCCCACGCCGTCATCGGTGGCAACGCGAAGACCAGCTTCAGAGTCGTTGCGCGTTGCGATGCGCTGGGCAAGGCTGCGCTCTCCGCGCTCACGAAGCGCGCTCCGGACAGCTTCAGCGTCACGTGGCGTATCGATACCAGCCATGCAGAGGGAGAGCACGCTCAGTTCAACGCCGGGGCGCTGTGCCGACCCGAGAAGCGAGTCGATGGCAGTACGGATCAGGCGATTCGTCGCCGCTAGGCCGATCGCCTGTGGGTTGCTCCCCGTGGTGCGGAGCCAGCCGAGAAGGTGCCCGTCAGCGGTTGCGAGCACGACGTCGGTCTTCGAGTTCCCCCCGTCGATCCCAACGATCAACTGGTCAGCCGCGTTCGGGCGCATCGGTCAGCGCTTTGGTAGGCCCGGGATGCCCGGGACAAGCTCTTGGTCTAACTGGTCGAGGGTCACGAATGTTGCGCCTGCTTCGCGAAGGCGACGCACGGCGCCAGCAAGACCTTCGTGCGTGTATGAGGGCCAGGTGTGACAGAGCAGAATGGCGCCATCACCATGCGCCACCGCTGTGTTCACCATGTCGTCTTCTACCTGCTGCGCCGTCTTACGGTGGTCCCAATCGTCTCCCGATGCGTTCCAGAGCACTTGGCGATATCCGGTCTCAGCGAGAGCCTCTTGCAGGCGTAGGTCATCTGCTCCGGCGCCGAACGGTGAGCGGAACCACGGTGCTGAATCGACCTTGATGATGCTCGAGATCACATCCTCTGCCATCTTGATGTCTTGGCGAATGGCAGCCTCGGTGAACATCTGCATCTGGGCATGAAAATGTGAGTGGTTGCCGATGAGATGTCCGTCATCGCCAATGCGACGTGCCTGATCAGGGAATGCCTCTGCCCAACGCCCTTGAATGAAATAGGTGGCCCGGACCTCGAGAACACCGAGCTGCTCTCGAAGACGATCCTCGGCGCCCACCAGATGGTGCGGGCGATCGGGATGCTCCGCATCAAAGGTGAGGGCTACCCGAAACTGGCTCGCGTTCATGACGGGAGTGTGCCACCAGCCGCAGTTTTGCGCCGCCGAGTTGCGCGCTGGCCTATGGGCTCGTGCGGGCCGTTTCGGCGATGACCTTGAGCAGTGAGTCTTCTCCGAACGCGTCTTGCGATAACTCCCAGATCATGATCCCGCCCCCCTCGCTCATTGCTAGGCGCGTCTTCTTTCTAAGTGTCTCGGGACCGTTATAGAACTGTTCCGTTGTGAAGTAGAGCAGGTGATCACCTTCAGCCGCGACTTTGTCGTAGGCGAGCAACTTCTGGTACGAGACATCGCTTGGTCGCGCATAGAACGGTACGCCGAGAACGCATTTCTCTGGCGGAAGGCCAAGAGATTTCCATGACCGCACAGCATCCTCAGCAAGTGTGTACGACGAGTGATCGCCTGACCCATCGTCATATGCCATCACGTTGACAAAGTCGAGCTGGTCAAACACTTCGGGCAAGATGCCATCCGCATCACCCGCGCGTGCAATCACCGCGGTCGTTAGCAGCACCGGCTGAGGTAACGCCTGCCGCAGCTCGCGCATGAGCGCGAGGAAGTTCTGTGCCGATGTCCCAGCGTTCGGATACTCCCAGTCAATATCTACCCCATCAAGGTTATAGCTATTCATAAATTCAACAACGAGACCAATGAAACGGGCGCGCGTTTTTTCGGTGGCGGCCATCGCCTCAAACTCATCATCCCAGCCCCATCCCCCAACAGAGATCAGTACGCGCGCTCCCGCGGTGTGCGCTAGCTCAACAGTGCGCTGCAGGTGTCGCGGCGCGCCAAATGGCCGAAGGGTGCCATTTTTTCGCGGCAGCAGAAATGCATAGTTGATGTGCGTGACCTGAGAAAAATTGATCAGGCTTAGCGTTGCTGCTGGAGTGACGTACCCCACAATCTTGAAGTTGCTCGCGCCCTGCGTTGGCGACGTTGACGGACCCGATCCGTCGCTTATTGCGCACCCCGATAGCGCCAAGATCAGGGCAAGTACGAGGGAGGTTGGTCGGATCATGCTGGGCATTATCGTTTCGTCTTTATTGTTCCAACGGGTATGAGTGGACATGGCCCAGCCGGCGCAGACCAGGCGACGAGTGTCACCTTGTAGGTGACCCCCTTCACGAGGTTGGTGATCGTGCAGTGCGCAGGGGTTCCTGCGGCTGGGGCCACCGTGGATCCAGCAACCGTGCATCTGCGCGTCGTCCGGCCCTTTGCGGTAGCGGTGGCGATCCACCCGCTTGCCAGAGTTGAGTCAGCAGGGAGCATCCAGTCGACACGAATGGTGCCGCGACCCGCCGTGAGCGTTGCACTAATAGGGGCACCAGGTGCCTGGGTCGCCCAGACGCCGATGCAGCGCCCGCCGCTGCCGCCAGGAGCTGTGCTGCGCACCCGTGTCGCGGCATAGAGCGTTCCAAACGCGCTCGACGCAAGAGCATCGGGCTCAATCGCAAGACCAGCACCGATCGTCGTGTACCGCTGCGTGATGGGATCCCACACGGCGAGGTTCGGCGAATCCAGCGCGCCAGCCTTTGCAAAGTAGCCACCAACGGCAACGGTGCCGTCGTCGAGCGTGGCTATCGCCGTTACCCATGCCGTGCGTCGCGGGTAACTCACGCCACCACCCAACGCGATCCAGCCGCCGGGAGCAGCAGGTTCAATCTTCTGGATCGCTTCGCCATACCAGCCAACACCACGCCCGATCAACGGGTGGCCGAGCGAATCAACGACCATGCTCGTCGGAAGATCAGAGAAGAGGCGAGCATCACCGATCGTGCTCCACACTTTTGTTGTCGGGTTCCATGTCGATACCAGCCCATCAATAAACCGACCGGCCGCGTAGACCGTGCCATCGCCTGCAAGTGCAACGGTGACAACGTCGGATTTTAGTCCGGTGCCAAGGGCGAGCCACCGCTTTCGTGCTGGGCTCCACGTTGCAATGTTTGCCGAGGCGACGCCGCCCGCGCGTGTAAAGTGGCCCCCAACCAGCAGGTTGCCACTCGCTGTATCCAGCGAGAGTGTTCTGACGGTAATCCCTTTACCAGTGAGCCCTGTACCGACCTTCGACCAGATGCCCGTTTTCAGATTGAGCTGGGCGATCCCTACGACGGCAACACGACGGTTCCCCCGCGTCACACTACTGAAGTTGCCGGCGACGTAGAGGAGATTTCGAGAGGCATCGACGGCGAGCGCGTATACCGAGGCAACGCGTCCGTTGGAGGTCTTCAGACTTGCGAGGGCCTGCCACGCGCCGGTCCGTGGATCGCGCACGGCGAGCCCCGCAACAGCTTTGCCAGCGGCCTTTGTGAGCCCAAGGCCCCCGACCACCAAGCGCCCATCAGGCAGCTCAACCATCGTTGTTGTGCTCCCCACCCATCCGGCGGAAGAGCCGAGGGCGATCCAGCGAGCTGCCAACGCATCACTGCTGCTGCTCGGCGTCGGGTCACCGCAGTAGTCGGCGGGGAGGACCACCGGTGCGTCGGGTGGCTCAGGGTCGCCACTGTCGGCGGCGGTCAGGCGCGGCACGCCGCTCCCGTCAACAGCGGGCTGATCAATCATCTTGAAGAGTTCCTGCACGAGATCATCGGCGAACGAGTTTGTCGTCGGTGAGCCATTCGCCAAGGCGGCGATGGTGATCCCTAGTGTGGGTACTCGGTGCAGGGAACTGGTCACGCCAGAGAATCCGCCGTTGTGGCCGTAGCTGCGCAACTCACCCAGCCAGGTTCGATCAACCTGTGTGCCGTAGTTGTAGAGCCACGATGCCCACGTTCGATTCCCAATACCGTTCATGGTGAGTGTCGCCTCTCCCTCGGTGAGTCGGTTCCCCCAGAAGAGTTCCCCAAAGCGAGCGAGGTCTCGTGGTGTCGAGAACATGTCGCCTGCCCCGCGCAGAATCGTGCCGACCGCCTTACTCGGCCCCCAGCTCACGAAGCCGTACGGCTTGCCGCCAATGTGCGGTCGGGCGGCACCAACTTTTGGCCCCCAACCTGTCTCGGTCATGCTCATTGGATCCAGAAGCAGCGCCTGCACCATGGTCTTCCAGGCAACACCTGTGGCACGTTCGGCTGCGATCGTGACCAGAGTGAAGCCCGAGTTTGAGTACGAGAAGCTCCCAACGGTTGTGGGCGGAAGAAGGCCCTGCACCGCCGTCAGCGGCGTCACCTTCGCGTTCTGATTCCTGCTCAGCCAGCCCATTCTGGAGTCTTTGTCGGTCAGCCAATCGCTCATGCCAGATCGGTGCAAGAGCAGCTGCGCGATGGTGGCCGAAGGCGCCACCTGGGCCTCAGGGACAAGCGTTGATGCGAGCGTGCTCAGCGGCAAGATTCCACAGTGATCAAGGAGCAGCGCAACTGCGGCGGTGAACGCCTTGCTCGTACTCGCGATCGCAAACGGCATCGATGGAGTCACGGTGCGCCTGCTCTTGGTGTCGCCAACGCCAACGGCGGCGGTGAGGCTGCGACCGTCGTCCCAGCGGATGGCGACCGAGACCCCTGGGTGGCGAGTTCGACGCGCCTTCTGCCAAGCGACGACTTTGGCGGTGAGGGCCTTTGCAAGGGTGGGGTCAACTGCGCGCGTTGGCGAAAGTGGCACGGGTCGCGCCGCACAGGTGCGCCAGTCCACCGGATCCGTTGCGGACGCCGGTGTTGCAGCTTGGCCGGAAAGGCTGACCGCAGCAATGAGCAGCGCGAGGCAGAGGCGAGTGACGGGGCGCAACATTGCGGTGAGAGACATAGGTGGATTCTAACGGCTGGTGATCACCGCCCGCTGGGCCCAGTAACTACGCGTGTAGCCCGAACTGCACCGCCGCGAGTTCGGCGTAGAGGCCGCCCTTTGAGCGCAACTCCTCGTGGCGACCGCGCTCCACAATGGTGCCGTGGTTCAAGACGATGATCTGATCTGCTGACGAGACGGTGCTCAGCCGGTGCGCCACGGCGATCGTGGTGCGGCCCGCCATGGCGCGCTCAAGTGCCTGCTGCACATGACGCTCCGAGACCGAGTCGAGTGCCGAGGTCGCCTCGTCAAGCAAGAGAATTGGTGGGTCTTTCAAGAGCACGCGGGCAATGGCCAGACGCTGACGCTCGCCACCGGAGAGTTTGTAGCCGCGCTCGCCCACGACGGTATCGAGCCCCTGCGGCAGCTCCTTGATGCGCGCTGCAAGTGACGCCCCTTCGAGAGCCACGAGGATCTGTAAATCGGTCGCCTCTGGTCGCGCATAGAGCAGGTTGTCGCGGATACTCGCGTGCAGCAGGTGCGTCTCTTGCGTTACGACACCGATCATCTCGCCGAGCGATCGCAGCTTGATGCCGCGCACATCCACACCATCGAGTTGCACTGAGCCCGCACTCGCATCCCAGAAGCGCGGAATCAAACTCAAGATCGTGCTCTTTCCTGAACCCGATGGGCCAACGAGGGCGGTGAGGCTTCCGGGCTCGGCGGTAAATGAGATGTTGGTTAGGCCGAAGGAATCACGCCGCTGCCGCCCCTGCCCTGCTGGCGGCGCCGGGTAGCGGAAGCTCACCTCGTGCACGGTGACCTGCCCGCGAACGCCGGAGCGGGTCAGCGTGACCGCGTTCGGCGCGTCAACAATCTCGGGGACAAGATCGAGATAGGCAAAGATGCGCTCGAAGAGCGCGAGGCTTCCGCCAATCTCTACCTGTAGGCCAAGTAGTGAGGCGAGCGGGAAGAAGAGTCGGCTCTGCAGTGTGGTGAAGGCGACGATGTCACCGATGGTTGGCGCGTCGGGTGCGCCAGCGACAGAGAGTGAACCGGCGGCGAAGTAGACCAGCGCTGGAATGCCGCTGAAGACCACCTGCACCACCACGCCAACCCAGCGGCCGGTGAGCGCCTGTCGCAACTGCAGCGTGGCGAGCTCGTCGGAGCGTTGTGTGAAGCGCTCGGCACCAGCCTCAGAGCGACCGAACGACTTGGCCAGAAGTGCACCTCCCACTGAGAGGTGCTCTTCGGCAATTGAGGTGAGATCCGCAAGTGCGGTCTGCACCTCGCCGCTCGCCTTTCGCCGCGCAGCGGACGCCTTGGAGGTCAAGAAGAGGAAGAGTGGTGCAACCGCAACGCTCACCGCCGTGAGGCGCCAGTCAATCAACGTCATCGCCACGAGGGTTGAAGCAACGATCGCAATGCTCGATGCAAGGTTGGCGGCGGCGTCGCTCACAACCGACTGCACGCCAGAGACATCGTTGGTGAGACGGCTCTGAATCTCGCCCGTGCGCGTCTCCGAGAAGAAGCGGATCGGCATCGACTGCACGTGGGTGAAGAGGGCGTTGCGCAGGTCGCGCATCACAAACTGTCCAACTGAGGCGGTGAGCCACGCCTGCGCGAGACCGATGCCGCCGTTGATGATCGGCACCACCACCATCAGACCGGCGTAGAGCGCGAGAAGGCCGAGGTCGCGCTGTGGGATCGCCTCGTCGATGAGGAGCTTCAGCAGGTAGGGGTTGGCAAGCCCCAAGATGCTCGACCCGAGGATGGCGAGCCCGATGACGGAGAGACGTCCGCGATAGGGTCCAAAGAATTTCGCTGCGCGACGAAGCAGTGGCAGGGCTGCGCCAGTTGGCTTCGTTGGGCCGGAGTCATCGCCGCCGAACATGTGGCCTCCGCGACCTGAACCCATGCCGCCGCTCATGCGGTCACGGCGAAGAGGGCGAGGGCGTTACGTGTCGGTAGGCAGTTGGGCATGGCGGGATTCTATCCCGCCGGGCGTTAGATCCCCGAACCCTCGGCGGCAACCTCATCGGTGCGCACGCGCGCCTGCGAAAGTTGGCTCCCAGCAGGAACACTCTTAGTCAGCCATACGTTGCCGCCGATCGTTGATCCGCGACCAACGGTGATTCGACCCAAGACGGTCGCCCCCGAGTAGATCACAACGTCGTCTTCGATGATTGGGTGTCGCGGCTGACCCTTTACGAGGTTGCCATCTTCACCCTTGGGGAAGCTCTTGGAGCCGAGTGTCACGCCCTGATAGAGGCGTACGCCGCTCCCAATGATTGCCGTCTCGCCAATCACCACACCGGTGCCATGGTCGATGAAGAAGCGCTCACCGATCGTTGCGCCAGGGTGAATGTCGATCCCGGTGGCGGAGTGTGCCGCCTCCGAGGCGATGCGTGGCAGGAGCGGCACCTCCAACGTGTACAAGAGGTGCGCCATGCGGTGGTCAATCATGGCGCGCACGCCTGGGTATCCGTGCAGAATCTCCGAGCGGCTGCGTGCTGCTGGGTCTCCCGCAAACGCTGCGGCGATATCGCCTTCAATCAGCGTGCGAATCGCGGGAAGCTCGGCCGCGAATGCGCTCGTGACGCGATCGACCTGATCAGGGGCGAGCCCTTCGCCTGGTCGCTCCGCGGCAAACAGCACCGTGCATCGTCGAATCTGTTCGCGGAGCCCTGCGAGGGCCGACGCAAGGTGCGCCGCCACTGCGGCATCCCCCTCGGCTGCAACACCGAGCTCGCGTGGAAAGAGTGCCGCA
>JAPLHR010000028.1 GCA_026389535.1 Chloroflexota bacterium | reverse complement strand
TGATAGCGTGTGGTTTCGGTCATGCCGCCTCCACCGCCCCAATCATGTGGGGCCTACAGCTCCTCGCCGAGTGCGTAGCGCACGAAGCGCCGTACTCGGATGTTCTCACCAATCGTGGCAATCGCGTTCGTAATCAGCTGAGCAACGGTCTCGTCGCCGTCGCGGAACGGCTGATCAAGAAGGCAGACCTCTTCGAACCACTTGCGTAGCTGCCCCTCAACGATCTGGAGCCGAATCGCCTCGGGCTTCTTGGCGAGCGCCTCATCCTCAAGGAGTGCGGCGCGCTTCGCCTCGAGTGCAGCGGCAGGGATCTGCTCCTGGCTGACATAGAGCGGGTGAAGTCCTGCAATCTGCATCGCAATGTCTTTCACCAACTTCTGGAACTGCTCATTGCGCGCCACGAAGTCCGTCTCACAATTGATCTCGAGAAGCACGCCGACGCGGCCGCCGGTATGGATGTACGAAGAGACAAGTCCCTCACGTGCATCTCGACCGGCCTTCTTCGCAGCAGCGGCAAGGCCAGCCTCACGAAGTGCCAGTACGGCCTTCTCAACATCGCCGCCGCACTCTTCGAGTGCGCGCTTGCAATCCATCATCCCAGCGCCTGTGCGCTCGCGTAGGTCTCGTACCGCCTCTGCGCTAATCGCCATGGTGGCCTCCTTACACTGCTGGGGTGGTGCCGACGGCGGGCGCAGGCTCCTCGTCAGGCGAGAAGCTCAGCGTGCCGGTAGCACTCAGCGCGGCAACGAGGTCGTCCTGCACATCTGAAGACTCGGGTGCATCTGCGGCGTTCTCAGCAGCTGCTGCTGCGGCCTCTTGCGCCTCAAGTTCAGGCAAACGTGCGGCGCGAATCGCAGCGCCTTCGATCACCGCATCAGCAACGGCGGTGCAGATCAAGCGAATGCACTTGATCGCGTCGTCATTCACTGGGATCGGATAGGTGAGCAGATCGGGATTAACGTTGGTGTCGGCGGTGCCGACAACAGGGATCCCGAGCTTGTTCGCCTCAATCGCGGCGAGGGTCTCGCGGCTTGGGTCAATGATGAAGACCATGCCTGGGGCCTTGCGCAAACGGCGCATGCCGCCGAGCGCTCCGCGAAGCTTCTCCAGCTTGTCGCCAAGCTTGGACGCCTCTTTCTTCGACATGATGGCGAACTCGCCAGCCTGCTCTCGAGCCTCAAGCTGCTCCATGAGGGTGAGGCGCTTACGAATCGTCATGAAGTTGGTGAGCATGCCGCCGAGCCAGCGCTTGATCACGTATGGCTGGCCGGCGCGGGTCGCCTCTTCCTGAATCGGAGCCTGCGCCTGCTTCTTGGTACCGACGAAGAGAATGGTCTCCCCGTTTGCGCTCGCGTCGCGCACGGCGTCGAGGGCAATTTGCAGGTGCTTCGCACTCTTGGCGAGGTCGAGGATGTGGATCCCGTTGCGCTGCGCGTAGCTAAACGGCGCCATCTTGGGATTCCATCGGCGTGTCTGGTGCCCGAAGTGGGCTCCGACCTCGAGGAGGTCGCGCATCGTTACTGGTGCCATAGTTCTCCTTGCACGGTTATTCCACCGCGGGGCGCCGTCACGACCCCGAAGGGCCACCGTAGTGAGGCGTCTTGTTCCGCGTGCGTATTTCGACCCCTTGCGGGGGCGGACGTCCGATTCGGACGCTCGGGAATCCTAGCACGGGGCGCCGAGCCCCTAGGCGACCCCGCGAACGAGGCGGAGCCGCTCGCGCCCGGGGCTGCCGAGCACGAGGAGGAGGTCGATGCGGCACCCCTCTGGGAGGTGGGCACGCTGCCGCCGCAGAGCCCGCATCTTACGTGCCCCCAGGAGCTCTGACGGCGAGGCGGCACCCACGGAGCCACGGCGCCGCACCTCGATGGCAACGAGGAGGCCGCGCGGGTCACGCGCGAGCAGGTCCACCTCAAGTTGCCCGAGTCGCAGGTTGCGCGAAAGGATCACCCAGCCGCTGCGAGCCAGGGATCGCGCCGCAAGAGCTTCGGCCTCACGACCGACGATTGCACACTGCGCACTGCTGGCTGCCACTTCGACATGTTCAGGCCAGCAGCGCACCTATCGCGTACTCCCTAAATTTAGCCTCGAGGCAATAGCCCGAGGCGTGCTGCAACCGGGGCATAGGTGCGGCGATGATGCGGCGTCACGCCGAGCGCATCGAGCGCTGCAAGGTGTGCGGGGGCTGGATAGCCCACGTTGGATTCCCAGCCGTATCCGGGGTAGCGCAATGCAAGCTCGGCCATGAGCTTGTCGCGAAGCACCTTCGCGACGATGGAGGCACAGGCGATCGCATAGACCGACTGATCGCCGCGGACGACCGTCGCGTGTGGTCCGATCAGGTCGCGGAGTTCGCGCGCGCTACTCCCATCGACGAGGGCAAAGTCTGGCGCCGCCCCCCTTCTGCGAGAGAGTTGCGCTACGGCACGAGCCATCGCGCGATGTGATGCTGCGCGGGGGTTGATGAGTTCTACCTCTCGCGCTGAAGCGGCGCCGATGCCGATGGCGAGCGCAACGTCTCGGATCTGCTGCGCGAGCACGACGCGGCGCGCTGGCGTCAGCATCTTCGAATCGCGAACGCCTGGGATCGGATCCCCTGCAGGCATCAAAATGGCGCAGGCCACGACAGGTCCGGCGAGCGGGGCGAGGCCAACCTCATCAATGCCGATGACGGCACGTTCAGGATGACCGTGGCGTAGCTCAAGTTCGCGAGTTGGCAGTGTGCGGCCACTCTTGGGCCGCAGGTCGCTCACTCCGGAGCCTTCTCCGTCTCCTCAGCGACTGGCGCCTCAACAGGCGCGCCCTCTTCGGTGGCGACTTCGGCGTTCACCTCGGCCGCTTCGGCAACTGGCGCCTCAACGACTGGAGCTTCGGCAACGACCTCGGCTGCAGTTGCAGCAGCGGCGGCCTCTTCGGCGGCAACGGCTGCGGCGGCGGTAGCGGCTACTGCCGCCTCCTCAGCTGCAACGACTGCGGCGGCAGCGGCGACCACAGCATCTGCTTCGTCCTTGATGGCCTTCTTTGCGGCGGCCTTCACCTCGTTCTTTGCAATGTCGGTGGCGCTATCGCGGCGCTCGCGGAGCGACGACTGCTTGCCAACACGATCACGGAGGAAGTAGAGCTGGGCACGATTCGACACACCGTGGCGGACCACTTCAATCTTCTCGATGCGTGGGCTGTGCACCTTGAAGGTTCGCTCAACGCCAACGCCTGAGGCGATGCGACGGACGGTGATGTTCAAGCCGAGTCCGCCGCCGCGTAGGCGCATGACGGTGCCCTCGAATACCTGAATGCGCTCTCGGTTCCCTTCAACGACCTTTGCCGACACCTT
>JAPLHR010000011.1 GCA_026389535.1 Chloroflexota bacterium | reverse complement strand
GGTGCGACAGCCATCGCTCCTGTTGCTCGACGAACCGTTCGCGGCACTTGATGCGATCACGCGCGCCCGCCTCGACGACGAGCTCCCCGAGCTTGTGGCAGGGGCGGCGACGCTGCTCGTTACGCACGACGTTGCAGAGGCGATGCTCGTTGCTGACCGGGTGCTGATGCTCAGCGCCGATGGTGCGATCCACCTTGAGGTCCCAGGCTTGCGGAGCGTTCCATCGGCTGAGCGCCGTGCCGCGCTCCTCTCACCCGACGGCGCAGCGCGGCAGACGCGCCTCTACGCCGCACTTGACTCGGTGGCACATGCGTAGGCTGAGTCAGCTCACTCCCGTCGCCGTGGCCGCCCTCCTGCTTGCGGTCTGGGAGTTCGGCGTCCGCGCCGCTGCGGTGCCGCAATTCATCTTGCCTGCACCATCGGTGATTGCGGTGCGATTTGCCGAGGCGTGGGCCGACGGCACCATGCTCCGCCATCTCGTGCCCACGGTGACCGAGGTGACCGTTGGTGGTCTGCTCGGCGGGGCGCTCGGCCTACTGATCGGCGTCACCCTCGGCCTATCCGGCTCGGCTCGCCGTGTCGTGAGCCCGTATCTCGTCGCGGCACAATCGACGCCGATCCTCGCCCTCGGACCGGTGCTCGTGCTCTGGCTCGGGCCAGGGCTCACGGCAAAGGTCGCCGTCTGCGCGCTGATCACCCTCTTCCCCGTTGCGATCTCAACGCTGGTCGCCGTGCGCGATGTTGATGCCGGAACCCTTGAGCTGATGCGCTCACTCGGTGCAACGCGCTGGCAGAGCCTTCGCTATGCACGCCTTCCTGCGGCGCGTAGCGGCATCCTTGCTGGGGCACGCGTTGCCGCAACGCTGGCCGTTGTTGGGGCGATCGTTGGCGAATGGCTCGGTGGTACCGCAGGCCTCGGCGTGTTGCTCAACCTTGCCCGCGGTTCACTCTTCGACACACCACTCCTCTTTGCCGATCTGTTACAAATCGCAATCGTTGGCGTGAGCGCGTATGGCAGCGTACTTTATATTGAGCGGGTATTATCAAAGAAGATCGCCTAATGCGATCGCAAGCGTAGGGGGGGTTAACAATGAATCGGTCTTTGGTTGCACTGCTCAGTTCTCTCGCGCTGCTGATCACTGGCTGCACATCGAGTGCATCGCCGACACCATCAGCATCACCTTCAGCTTCGGCGGCGGCAGTGCAGCTCACGGTTGGCCTCGGCTATATCCCTGGAGTGCAGTTCGCCCCCTTTTATTTGGCGCAGCAGAGCGGCGCATATGCCGCCGCGGGTCTTGATGTGACGCTGCAGAATCAGATTGACCCTGACCTCATCAGCCTGGTTGGTAGCGGCGGACTTGACCTAGCCCTCGCCGACGGCACCAGCATGATCCCTGCCGTCTCACAGGGAATTCCCGTGCGCTATCTCGCAACGATCTACGGTGTTCTGCCGAACGTTGTGATCGCGCGAACCGATGCGGGCATCATGAGCCCTGCCGACTTGGCGGGGAAGCGCGTCGGCACGCCAGGCCAATATGGTTCGGGCTATCTGACGCTGCTCGGCATCCTTGACCAGGCATCGCTCAGCATTGGTGATGTATCGCTTGACCTCTACCCAGATTATGGGCAGACGCAGGCACTGATTAGCGGTGCCGCCGATGCAACAACCGGATACGCCAACAACGACCTTGTGCAGGCACAGGCGGCAGGCATTGAGGTAGAGGTCTTCTACGCATCCGCTGCGGCGCCATTCGCAGGGCCTGGAATCATCTCCTCACCAGCGACGATTGAGAGCAAGCGTGATGCGATTCGAGCATTCATTGCCGCAACGCTTGAGGCGATGCGACAGATTGCGGCGGACCCAGAGCTCGGCGTCGACGCTGCAGCGAAGGTTGTCCCTGAGGTTGCAGCGACACCTGAGGCCCGCGCCAAATCGCTCGCCGTCATGCAGGCAACGGTCGGCGTCTGGGCAGGCCCACTACAAGAGAGCGCTGGCTACGGGGCAATTAGCGTTGAGGGCTGGGAGACGTCGATCAGCTTCATGCGCTCAATCCCTGGGCAGACGGTGCTCGAAGGACTGAAGGCGAGCGATATCGTCGACGAGTCGCTACTCCCGTAGCTTGACCGCCTCTAGACGAGCGGCCACGGGAGTGGCGGCCAGTCGGGGCTCGGTTCTGGGAAGCAGCCGGTTGCAGCGAGATCGCTGAGGCGCGCCGCCATCGCATCGATCTCCTCACCGTCGAGGATTGGTGAGAGCTGCGCGCGCAGCGCTCCGTTATCGGTCAGCCCTTGAACGCCGCTGGTGATCACCGTGCGCTCGTCATCTGTGAACGCCTTGCTGCGCCACGCCCAAAGCACGGTGCGCAGCTTTGGCTCCACGGCGAAGGTGACGCCGTGATCAACACCAAGGATGCGCCCATCAGGGAGGGGGAGGATGTGACCACCCTTCCGGTCACCGTTGTTCACGATCGCATCAAAGAGGGCGAGTCGACGCAGCCCATCGTCTGAGGCGTTCACGAGGTCAACGGCGCGATGCACCCCAACATGATCGATCCAGAGTTGCACCGCACCCTCACCCGCGGGGCCGTCGCGCAGGATCGTTGGAGGAACAACGCCGAGGCCGAGTGATTCACTTACGAGATATGCGGCGGTTTCGCGGGCTGCAAGGCTCCCCTCAGGAAAGTCCCAGAGCGGTAGTTCGCCGCGGATCGGCTTGTAGATCACCTGGAGTCCGCC
>JAPLHR010000012.1 GCA_026389535.1 Chloroflexota bacterium | reverse complement strand
TTGGTTGCGGAGTGGGGGGCAATTCGATTGGTGCGGCCCAGGAGAGCCTCAGCGCAAGCCAAACGTGGTGCCGCCAAGAATTAACAGAGCGTTTACACACCGTTAGCGTTCCGAATACATACCTCCGCCAATCTTGCATCGCGCCCTAAAAAAGATCGGCGGTTCGGCGCGACGCCGCGGAGGAGATACGGTGCGAAACCTCACCAAGATCATGACCAGCCTGTTGGCCGGCCTGGTGCTTGCGACGAGCCTTTCTGGTTCAGCAAGTGCAGCCGCACCAACGATTGATGCCGGTTCTGTCGGAAAGATCACCGGC
Organism: Chloroflexota bacterium; assembly: GCA_026389535.1. GTDB lineage: Bacteria > Chloroflexota > Limnocylindria > Limnocylindrales > Limnocylindraceae > Limnocylindrus. The sequence continues at coordinate 19,167 of JAPLHR010000012.1, read as the reverse complement.
TCAGGCGCAACTTTCCCTTGGAACCAGTACACCAAGTGGTTCGAGTACTACCGCAACTATGTAAACCCTGCGTTCTTCGGAACCAGCTCGGCCTCAAAGCTCGTCCTTGACTACACGGGCGGCGGTTCGGGTGCAGGTGTTACCGCATTCAAGGGCGGCGATCGCATGAAGGACACCCAGATGTTCTCAGGGAACGATGGGGTTCTCACCAGCACAGAGCGCGGCCAGATCGATACGGCTCTCGTCACGGCGAACGATTACATCGTCATCCCAATGACCGCTGGGCCAATTTCGATTGCCTACCGCTTCGATGGTTTGAAGCAGAAGGTTTCGGCGACCTCAACGCGCACTACCGCTGCAACGCTTCGCCTCAACGGCGAAGTGCTCTGCGATATCTATTCGGGCACCATCAAGAAGTGGAATGATCCAAAGATCAAGGCGCTCAATCCATTGATCACGAACTTGACGGGCTCCGATATCAAGGTGCACGGACGAAGCGATAGCTCAGGAACGACCTTCATCTTCTCATCGTACCTTGGTAAGTCGGCAACTGCCGCACAGAAGAACTGCGGCTATGAGGCGAACTTTGTAAGCAACACGAACACTGCATTCAGCGCAACGGCTGGTGCATTCAAGCCGGCCAAGACGCAGCCAGGTACGTACTTCGGTGCGATGCGCACCGCAAAGGGTGCTAACGCCATCGTTGGTGGAGACGGCAACGCGGGCGTGGCTGCAAACATCGCCGCGACAAACAAGTCGATTGGCTATGTTGAGCTTTCGTACGCAGTTGCAACGGATTTGAAGTCCGCAGCAATTGAAACAAAGACGAAGTTCACTTCAGGCGCCAATAAGGGTAAGTACAATTACGTACTCCCAAGCTCGACGAGCGCTTCAGCGGCACTGACTGCCGCCGTCTCGGCCGAAGATCCAATCAATCCATCGACAAGCTATGTGCAGCCTGTGTTTGCTGCGGGCACGAGCTCGTACGGAATCGTTGGCTACTCATGGCTCATGGTCTACAAGACCTGGGTCTCGGGTGGAACCGGTGCATCTAAGGGCCAGGTTCAGGGGCTCGTTGCCTTCTTGAACTGGGCTCTGACTACCGGTCAGACCAAACTCTATGTTTCAGACGGTGTTGTGGGCTACGCCCCGCTCCCAACTGCTGCACGCAATACGGCGGTTACGCAGTTGCACACGATCACGTACGACGGCACGGCCATCTGGCCATAAGCGAACCGCGCCTGGGGCGCTAGAAACTAAACCAGCGGGGGGCCGAAAGGCTCCCCGCTGGTACTCTGTTAGTAGGGGATGGAGGGCGATCAGCGTATGTCGGTTACGAACGGCAATCGATTTGGATTCGGGAGCGGTGTCCGTGCGGATTCGCTCTTCCGGATCTTGTTCGGTTCCGCAGTTGTCGTTGCCGGCCTCCTGCTCCTGGGCGTCATCCTCTCCATGGTCGCCTCGTCGATGCCCGTATGGGACATTCAGACACCACTCTCGTTTGTGTTTGGTGATCGCTGGGCGGGTGAGGTCACCCAGCCCGACGGCTCCATTGCTGGTAACTACGGTGCGTTCCCGGTGATTTGGGGCACCGCCGTCTCATCCCTCATTGCAATCCTGATTGCAGCTCCGGTCGGCATCTTGGCCGCCGTCTATCTCGTTGAATTTGCACCGCGTAAACTTGCCGCTCCGCTCACCTTTCTCGTTGAGCTCATGGCCGCAATCCCGTCGGTGGTGATTGGGCTGTGGGCTGCCGGTGATCTCTCAATTCGACTAAGGGATTCCGTTGAGTGGTGGGTTGCGAGCACGCTTGGCCGCGTATTCCCATGGCTTTCCGAAGACCCAAATGCACCCGCCTCCCAAAGCGTGTTCCGTGCGGGCATGGTGCTTGCGATCATGATCATTCCGATGGTGGTGGCGGTGAGCCGCGAGGTCATTCGTTCTGTGCCGCAATCACTGCGTGAAGGGTTCATCGGAATGGGAGCAACCCGCTGGGAGACCATTCGCCACGTGGTACTCCCGGCCGCGCGCGTAGGACTCACAGGTGCAGTGTTGCTGGCGCTCGGCCGTGCAATCGGCGAAACGATTGCCGTAACGATGGTGATTGGCAATGCCGAAGGGATTCCCTCGAGCCTCTTCCTGCCAGGTCAAACGATCGCCTCAAAGATCGCCTCGAATTACGGTGAGGCGGGCAGCCCTACGCAGGTTGGCGCACTTGCGGCACTCGGCATCTGCCTCTTTGCCCTCACATTCCTTCTCAGCCTCGCCATCCGCCTGATCGTACGGCGCTCAATGCGGCAGAGCGGACGGGCAAGATGAGCTTCGTCCGACTTACCGCATCCGATCTCACGAAGGCGCCGTCCGGTCGCGACGCACGACGCCGTCGGTCAGACCAGCTCATGCGCAGCGTCATGTTTGCCACGGCGGCTGCAGCGGTAATCCCTCTCATCGGGCTAATCACTTTTATTGCGATCCACGGCGTTCCGTTCCTTTCAAGCCAGTTCATATTGAATAGTCCTCTCGACAAAGAGCCAGGCATTTCCAACGCAATCATTGGATCCCTCCAGTTAACGATTGCCTCCATCATTGTCGCGGCGCCCGTGGGGATTGCTGGAGGCGTATACCTCAACGAATTTGCTTCCCCACGTGTTTCCTCAGCTGGTGAGTTGCTTATTGACGTAATGTTGGGAACACCAAGCATTCTGGCCGGACTCTTCGCCTTTCTCGTCGTTGTCCCAGCGCTCGGGTTCTCTGGGTACGCAGCGATCGTGGCACTTTCAGTGTTGATGATTCCCGTTGTGATGCGCACAACGCAAGAGGTGATCCGTCTTGTGCCTGCTGGGGTACGTGAAGCCTCTCTAGCGCTCGGGATTCCGGTTTGGAAGACCACCCTGTTCGTAACCTGCCGGACCGCCGCGTCGGGGCTCCTCACGGGCATCGTGCTTGCCATTAGCCGCGGCCTCGGCGAGACCGCGCCGCTACTGCTGACGGCAAAGGGGACCAACGACACTGAGATTCTGAACTTCGGTTCGACGATGAATGCGATGCCGATCGTGATTTATCGGTATGCGTATGCCGCCGACAAGCTCCATATCGGCCAGGCCTGGGCGACGGCCCTCGTTCTGCTTGTCATCGCGCTCGTGCTTAACGTTGCGGTACGGTTCCGTACAATTAATAGCCGGGTGGCCTAACTATGGAGAATGGTAAGGAGGACGAGATGCAGCACCCAGAGGTTGAGTTGAAAAGTGGAGTAACAACGCCAAAGGTTGTCCCACACGTCGCTGCGGTCGCATCTGATTCTGGGACAGCTGGTACGACAGGAGATCTCGTGCTGCAGAACCTCGAAGTCTTCTACGGCTCCTTCCGCGCAGTTAACAACGTTTCGCTTCAGATTGAGCCCAGGAGCGTCACTGCGCTCATTGGTCCATCCGGCTGCGGCAAATCCACACTGTTGCGCTCAATCAATCGTATGCATGAAACGATCCCGAATGCCTCCGTACGCGGCACCGTAACCCTCGACGGTGTTGATCTGTATGGCGCGCACGTTGACCCAGTGCGAGTGCGACGGGTCATCGGCATGGTCTTCCAGAAGCCAAATCCATTTCCCACCATGTCCATTTTTGGCAACGTTGCGAGCGGGCTCCGCCTTGCCGGCATTTCGACGAAAAGTGAAATCGCTGGCATTGTTGAGGATTCGCTCAAGAAAGCTGCCCTGTGGAGCGAAGTCAAAGACAAGCTCGATGAGCCAGGAACCTCGCTTTCTGGCGGCCAGCAGCAACGTCTTTGCATTGCGCGTGCCATTGCAGTACGGCCAGAAGTCATTCTTATGGATGAGCCGTGTTCAGCGCTTGATCCAATAGCAACACTCAAGATTGAGGAACTAATTCGCGACCTGCGAACGGAGTACACCATCGTCATCGTCACGCACAATATGCAGCAGGCATCGAGAGTCTCTGACTCGACGGCGTTCTTCAGCATGGGCGAAGACCGCGGAGGATACCTTGTCGAGAGCGGTCGGACGCCGCAGATTTTTACGGCACCAACGCAGCAGTTGACCGAAGATTACGTTGCAGGAAGATTCGGTTGAGCTTCGTTCGCCGCGCATTCGCACTGGTGCTCTCACTGCTGCTGGTCGCCGCCTGCCGTCCTGCCCTCCCCGGTGAAGCGTCGCCGAGTGCGTCGTCGATCGCTGGCGCGCTGATTCCAAGCCAGCCGATGAGCGTCGTGTACCACCTGCCAGGTGCACCGAGCGGCCTACACGCCCCTTTTGCCTTTATGACTCAAGAGGAGGCTCTAAGCGCTGCAGAGATCACGGTGAGCATCGCTACGCCAGCGGTTGGGGTTGATCCATTCGCTGGCGCTGAAGATCCTGTAATAGTTGACCTCTACGTGGCTTCGCCAGCCGCTGCGCTCAGTGCGCGGGAGGCGGGCAGCGACCTTGTGCTGATTGCAGGGCTCGCGCAGCAGGCAGACTGGCGACTCGTAACGCCGGTCTCCTCTGGGATCACTGATATCGCTGGGCTCGCAGGGCAAAGCATCTTCGTGCATGGGCTCCCAGGGGATGCAGCTACGGCGCTTGCCGCCCTCTCGGCGGCGGGTGTGGACCTCACGTCACTCTCCCTTACGTATGCCACCGACCTCTCGTCGTCGTTTGATCCCACCCCAATCCTCGACGGCACCTACGCGGCTGCCATCGTCAGTTCCGTTGACGGCTGGCCACGCATGGTTCAGGGCCCAGATCTCGTTACTGGCGCAAGCGTTGGTGTGCAAGGGCTCGTAGAGTTTTCAATCACGCCAACAACGTTTGATACAGGGCTAGCGATCTGGGCACATGCCTCGGCGCTTGCCTCAGATGACGCAAAGATTGCCGCAGCTGCCTCCCTGGTCGCGCTAACAGAGGGGCTCGCGTTCTGTCGCGACTCTATCGAAGATTGCGCTGCCCTATTCCTTGGAATCGGCACATCCGATCAAGATCAAGAGACGTTGGTGTGGAGCGTCAATGCGCTCAACAGCCAACTCTGGCCGGCCGCTAATGGCGTGCTCTGGATCGATATCGATGGAATCACTAACGCGGTGGCAACTGCAGTCTCTGCTGGCGTGCTTACAGGCTCATTCAAGAACGAGTACGTTGACGGCTCAGTTTTGGCTCTTGCTGAATCGCATTGGCCAGAGGGCCTAGATCGCAATGGAGAGGGCTGGACCGTGCTGAGCCTGGAGATCCCGCTCTACTAATTCTTTCGATGGGCTACGCAATGACTAGGTGGCAAGCGCGGCAGCGGGCCTCATAGGTGTCGTCACCAGCCATGCCGCCAATCACGATCAGTTCATCGTTCGCACTTGCAGGCTTACCATCGCGAAGTCTCTGCGTTCTGGTGGCTTCGTTACCGCAAACGACGCAGATTGCCGAAAGCTTCGTCACCTCATCGGCAAGAGCGAGCAGCTCTGGGATGGTGGCGAATGGACGCCCCGCGAAGTCTTGGTCGAGCCCGCTGACGATGACCGTTCGTGGTGCGGCAACAATCGCTTCAATGATGGCGGGGAGATCTGGGCCGAAGAACTGAGCCTCTTCAATTGCCACCGCATCTGGGTTGATACGCGCGACCTCTTTGCGGATCGCCTCAGCGTCTGGCGCCACCACGCTTGGGAATCGGGTGCCAGTGCGGCTGACGACCTCTCCGGGGGCGACGCGCGTGTCGCGGGCTGGAGTGATGAGGAGCACGCTCTGTCCTGCAATCTGGCGCCGGGTCAGGAGGCGAACAACCTCGGCGGTCTTGCCGCTGCTCATGCAGCCAGCAATGACGTGGAGCCAGGGTTTACGTGGAATAGCCATGGCGGGAATCCTAGCGGAACCGCACCGCACGTGTCTGGTACGCAAACGCCCGTACGATCCAGGTCCGTCCAATAACCCGCTCGTAGGAGTCGGTATGCACACACAGGGAGTTCTCTTGACGTCACGTCACGCCGTGCGGGCGGTGGTGGTAGCGGGCGCGTTGGTGGTTGGAGCGACGATTGGTCGCACCAGTGCCGCGTTCACCGCCACGGCACCAGTGACTGGTGGGGCCACCTCAGGAGTCGTCTCGTTGAGTACGGGTGGCGTGCAGCAGCTCACCTTCGGTGGCGCAACACTTACCAACATTGGACCGGGCGCCACCTTCACGCAAACGGTTACGGTGCTGAACCAGTCGACGGTGACCACCCCATCAAGTCTCACCGACATCGCCCTGTGGAGTGATATCACCGGTACTTCCACCGCGGCGTCGGGGCTTGGCGCTGCGCTGCAAGTTACGATTACGCGAAGCATTGGCGGCGAGAGTGCAGAGACGCTGTATAACGGTGCACTGAACGGGCTCTCTGCATACGCGTCGTTCGCGACACCGATTGGCGTGGCATGGAGCTCACGGAATGGCGGTTCTGCGACGGGTGTTTCGGCAAAGAGCGCGACCTACACCTTTACCTTCACCCTGCCGGCGAGTGCGACGACAGGATCTGACTCATCGGTCGCGGCGACCTTCACCTTTGAGGCACGCAACAAGACGCAATGAATCGTGTGAGGCAGGTGGCAGGCTGTGCTCTGGCGCTCATCGTTGTGGTGCATGTCGTTGGCGTGCGGGTACTTGTCGTGACGGGAAACTCTATGGCTCCGAGCATTCGCGATGGAGACCTGGTGATAACAACGAGATTCTGGGGTGGCGGCGATGTTGGAACGATCGTGTTGGTACAGCGACCGAGCGACGGGGAGTTGCTCCTGCATCGAGTCATTGAAGATGGCGACGGGTGGCGGCGCACGCAGGGTGACGCAAGCCTGAGCCCAGACGCAGAGCGCATTCCCGACGCCGCGGTGCTCGGCATCCTTGCAGCGGTTGTTCCTGCGGGCCTTATCCCACGTCTGCAGTTCAATACAGCCGCAGCACAGTTCAGCACTGACAGGCGCATTGACCTTGGCGTCACCTCGGCGTCAGGCGCACGGGCGGTGCTGAATGGCCCCGTTCTAGTTGGCGCGGACGTACTAGGGCAGCTCCTGCCAGGTGGACGCGCAACGTGGACGTTCACCCTAACGCCGTGCCCAGTCGCGCTTGGCGGCGAATGCGCGGGCGCTACCAACACGCTGCGGATTGATCCAGTGCGCTTTGCCCCTCTCGCGACCGGAAGCCTTGCCCGCTCACTACGCCTCACCGCTACCTGTCGCGTAGCGGGTACCACCACCTGGATCGACTCCGCCGACCTCTTCACCGCCGCGTGGAGCTCGACGAACCTCACAACGGGCCGCCTCGCAACGCTCTCTGCTGGAGCGGGAACGAGTGAGTGCCAGGTGCAGGTGACCCTACTGGGGAGCATTACTGCGACGAATAGTGCCCTCACGCTGCCGCTCCGGTGGGGGCCAGAGTGAGCACGCGTCAGCGGTGGCTTCGCCTTGCGCTGCCACTCGCGCTGATCGCCGTTGCCACCGCAGGTGCCGCATGGTCGCCGCGCCTCGATCTTCCGCTCACCACCGGCGCATGGAGCGCGCCAGGAGGCGTCAGTAGCGGTCTCCTGCTCTGGTATGACACCGCCGAAACGGGAACGATGTCACTCGCACCAAAGTTGCGCTACTGGTTTGACAAATCCGGCCAGGCGCAACACGCACAGGTCAGCAGTGGGCAGTTTCAGCCGTATCCGACACTTGCCTCAGGGGTCGCCGGCCTGCAGTTCAGCGGTGCCGCAGTGCAGCTGCCCGCGAGCATTCCACTCGAGCCAATGACGCTGATGCTCGTCTTTCGGCAAGCGAACGATGGGCTCAGTCATCCGCTCGTTGGTAGTAGCACGCGCTTCTCTGGGATCTCAATGGAGTTCGGTCGCTTACGCGTGTACAGCAGCGGTCAATCAGTCGGCGCATCAACCGCTCGAGCGGCAACGGGCCTCACCATCACCACTGTGCGCACTGCTACAGGCGCGTCCGACGGCTTTCAGTACAACGGCGGTGCGGAGACGCCATTCAGCATCACGACGACAGAGAGCATGAACTGGATCGGCGGGATGTTCGTTGCGGGCACGGCGAAGTACTTCGTTGGCACCATCATGGAGGTGGCGATCTGGGGGCGGTCGCTTTCAGCGAGTGAGCTACAGGCGGCACACCGTGCGCTCGGTGCAAAGTGGGGGATCAGCGTCCCTTAAGGATTCGGCGCGGGAGGGCGACGGCCAGCTTTGCCAGCAGCGCAAGGCCAGCGGCGCCAGCGAGCGCGTATGGCACCGCAATGGTGAGCAGATATTGCGGCCACTTGGTTGGCCAGAAGAACAGTGCGACTGCACCGAGACCGAGCCAGATTGCGTAGACCGGTCGCTTGCGCGCGAGCGGCACAAGGCCAAGGAGCGCGAGTGGCAGCATCCAGGTGTCAAACTTCACCAGGAAGACGTTCTGATCGTCGTGCCACGGCACCGACTGGGTGAGCCAGATCAGCTGCTGCCACATCGGGTACCCGGTCGACTGCACCTGCTCACTCGCGGCGTAGGCGGGGTGATAAGCGGCACTGGCGATGAGGCGGCCGACCGGATCACTCCAGAGGTATGGGTTCACCGCAAAGAAGGCGAGGGCGGCGATGGCGCTCCATCCGAGCGCATCTTTGAGCCTGAGCGACTCTCCGCGTCGTGTGCGACGAAGTCGGTCGACGACGATGGCGAGACCGGCGATGGCGTACGGATACTTAGCGCCGACGGCAAGGCCGATTCCGATCGCCGAGGCGACGTAGGCGAGACGTCGGCGGCGTGTGCTGGAGATGCCGCGCGCAAACTCGTAGATCGCGACGCCCAGGAGCGAGAAGAGAAGTGGAACCGACTCGAGCATCACCTGGCTGGTGTACTTGATGACCCAGGTGCTCGTTGCCAGAAGGACCCCCGCAACGGGGCTCACCAGTGCCAAGGCGGTGACGGCGAGTACGCCGAACGCTACCTCCATGCGCCGCACTGCGGCGAGCGTCGGTCGGTGCATTAGCTCATAGGGGTTGGCTGTGACGGGGAGCTCCGGGATGCGCTGGATCGGCTCCATCCCCAACATCACGGTGGCAATCAACATCTTCACAAACTGCGGATGCTCAATTCGGTAGTTGTCCTCGAGCAGGATCGCTGGGTTCCCCGTGCGAATCTCGTCGGCCAAGATCTGGCCTGCGCGCATGTAGTCATCCTCATCGAAGTCGATTGGGAGTCGCGCCGCTTGCGCGTGCAGGAGCAACGAGAGGGCGGTGATCAGTCCGACGGCGCCGAGCCTAAGGGCGTGGGAAGAGCGGGTCATTCGGGCAGGTTAGCCGCCGACGCGGTATCGAGGAGCCAGGTTGCGGTTGGGAGCAGTGCCCCCTTGGCAGGTGCGTCAGTTACCTCTGTAGAGCTGGCGAAGATGCGCGCGAGTGCATCGGCCTTGCCGGCGCCTGGGGCAAGGGCAATCACCGCGCGTGCGCTGGCGAGTACGCCGAGTGAGAAGGAGAGGCGCGGTACGTGCGGCTCGATGTGCGTTGGGGCTGGCACTCCTGCGGCAACCGGCGCCGACTCAAGTGCGAGCGGGGAGCCAGGGAAGACGCTCAAGCAGTGCCCATCGCCGCCAATGCCGATGAGTACCAGGTCGAAGATGGGGAAGCCGTTCGGCGTGTGTGGAACCCCTGCACCACGCAGCTCCTCGAGGTAGGCGCTCACCGCGGTTGGCGCATCCGCAGCAGTCGTGGGCCAAGGATGAACGGCGCTGGAGGCGAGTGGGGAGAGGGCGCCGTCGGTGCCCGCGCTCAACAACTGGGCGTCGAGCGGAGCGACATTTGAGAGTGGGTCGGCACGTGGCACGAAGCGGTCGTCACCGAACCAGATCTGCGTCTCCCCCCAGGGCAATCGTGCCGATCGTGACGGCTCGCGTAGCGCGCGGTAGAGCGCCGCAGGAGTTGACCCACCCGTTGTGCAGAGATGAAAGACGCCGCGCGCGGCAACGGCGGCGGTTGCTACCTCGATGATCTGGTCCGCAGCGACCTCTGCAACGCCGCTGGCGTCGGCGAGGACGCGAACCGCGGGAAGGTTCATCCGATCAGCGCGCTCATGGTGCGAAGGATTGCCGGCGAAAGGGGATCAACCTCGCCGAACTCGAGCGACTCACTGAGGAGTGTCGCTTCTGTCCAACGCGGCGCCTGAAAGGTTCGCTCGTGCACCACGGCCCCGTTGATCTTGGCGATCGCACGAGTTGAAGTGGAATCAGCGCGTACTTCGAGTTCAAAGTGATCGCCGCGACGATCAGCGGCAATGTGCACCGCAATCGTTGTGCCCGCACCGAGCACCGAGTCAACCGGGTTCAACTCAACCGCAATTACGTGACGCAAAGGATCTTGCAGCTCGGCACGCCACCCTGCGCCACCACTCAGGTGCAGCGGCGTCTTCACCGAGGTCTTGAGTCGCGAGGCAAGCCATGCCACGTGATAGGCGGGGCGCACAACGTTGATCGAGGCACTGGATCCCTTCCCTCCTGAGTAGTCGATGGAGATCTTGTTGATGGCGCTCAAGAATGGCGCCGCCGACTCTTCGTCGAACATCGTCGCAATCGAATCTCGCCATCGACCCTGGCGCAGTAGTGCAAAGTCGGTGAGCGCGACGCCGGCGCTCTCCGCTGCGGCGAAGAGGGTCCGAATGGTTGCGAGCCCGTCGCTCGGTTGCGTTGCTCCATCAATGATCACGCGGTCCACGCCGCGCAAGAGTTGCCGAACGTCGCTCTCGGCCGCGTTCACCGGGGCGTCCCACCAGAGGAGTGTTGGAAGGTCGTGCAGGGAGAGTGGCGGCACGATGCTGGCGAGGTGATGTGCGGCAGGGCCGCCAACATCGATCCAGAGCAACTCCGTGCAGGCCGATGTGCCATCGCCGCGCGGCGTAACGGCACAGAAGACTTCGAGACGCGCAGCGAATGTGGCGGGGCCCTCTGGGTCGCGCGGAACAATGAAGAGGGTGCGCGATGGGTTGCGTGGCAGCGTCGCCAAGATGGAGGCCGCGTGCGCGGCGCGCTCTGCACCGTTGGCAACAACGGCAAGATTCATCACGCCGGTACGCACCGCAATCGGCTCGGCCGTAGCTGTGTCGGCTGGAGAGTCGGAGACGAGGAAGCGGCGCGCCTCACTGCTCGCCCAGAGCTTTGCGAGGAGTGCGTCAGCCTCAGCAACGGTGGTGGCGCTTGAAGACCAGCGGAGTGACGACGCGAGGATGGAGTTGAGGCTCATCGGTGCTTCGCCCCTACCGGCTTAGAGGCGGCGCCAGCGGCGCCCCTCTCGGGTGAGGAGCTCGTCTGCCGCGTCGGGGCCCCAGGTGCCCGATGTGTAGTTTGGAAGCTCAGGTTCCGGCCCTGCAATCCAGGCGTCGATGATTGGATCGACGATGCGCCAGGCGGCCTCGACTTCGTCGGCGCGCGTGAAGAGCGAGGCGTCGCCCAGCAGTGCGTCGAGGATCAGCGTCTCGTAGGCGTCGGGACTCTCCACGGTGAAGGCCGATCCATAGGCGAAGTCCATGTTTACAGGTCGAACGTCGATCCCAAGGCCAGGAACCTTCGCCGCGAAGCGCATGAGGATTCCCTCATCTGGCTGAATGCGAATGACGAGAAGGTTCGGCTCTGGCTCGTCGCCGACCGTGGGGAAGAGGTGCTGCGGCACATCCTTGAACTGGATGGCGATTTCGGTGGCCCGTTTCGGGAGGCGCTTGCCCGCGCGAAGATAGAAGGGGACGCCAGCCCAACGCCAGTCATCGATCTCCAGGCGTGCGGCAACGAAGGTCTCGGTCTCGCTTGCAGGGTCGACAGCAGGTTCGCTGCGGTAGCCCGTTGCCTCGGTTGCGCCAACCCACCCTGGGCCGTACTGGCCACGGACCACCGACTGATCAACCTTCTCAACGGGGATTGGCCGAATGGCACGGAGCACCTTCACCTTCTCGTCGCGCAGTGCCTCAGCCTCGAGGTTCGCCGGCGGCTCCATCGCCACGAGCGTCAGTAGTTGCAGCAAGTGGTTCTGCAGGATGTCACGGAGCGCCCCCGTCTCTTCGTAGAAGGCACCACGACCCTCGACACCGATCGACTCCGCCACCGTGATCTGCACGTGGTCGATGTAGCGGCGATGCCAGATCGGCTCGAAGATCAGGTTGCCGAAACGGAAGATCAGGATGTTGCGCACGGTCTCTTTGCCCAGGTAGTGATCGATGCGGTAAACCTGCGACTCGCGGAAGACCTTGCCGACTTCGCGGTTCAGTTTGACCGCCGTCTCTAGGTCGCGGCCAAATGGCTTCTCAATGACAACACGGCGCCAGCCACCATCGGCGGTCTCGTGATCGAGACCTGCAGCGCCCAGGCTGCGCACAATCTCTGGGAATGACGAGGCTGGTGTGGCGAGGTAGTAGAGGCGATTCCCGTCAGTGCCAGACTCCGTGTCGATCGCGGCAAGCTTGGTCGACAGCGACGCGTATGCTGCCGGCTCGTCGAAACCTCCCTGGTGGTACGTGATGCGCGCAGCGAATGCGGCCCAGCGCTCTTCGTCTACTGGGGTAATGCGCGCATGCTTATCGAGCGATGCGCGCAGCGAGCTGCGAATCTCCTGATCGCTGAACGCACGTCGCCCGAAGCAGACGAGTGCGAATCGTTCGGGCAGCAGATTGCCAACCCAGAGATGGAAGAGGGCAGGTACGACCTTGCGGTGTGCGAGGTCGCCCGTTGCACCGAAGAGGACCACCACATGCGGGTCGGGAACGCGCTCGATGCGCAGTCCGGCGCGCAGTGGGTTCTTCGCCCCCTTCTTTGCCGCAGGCTTTCGTGTCTTGCGGCCGAGCCGCAGATCACGAATCGTTGCGTGCCCCTCAGCGGGAGATTGTGGACTCACTCCGACTTCACCGAGTGGCCACCGAACTGATTGCGCAGTGCGGCGAGCACCTTTGCTGAGTACGAGTCGTCCTGTCGCGAACGGAAGCGCGTCAGCAGGGAGAGGGTGATGAGCGGTGCTGGCACATCGAGGTCGATCGCCTCCTGCACCGTCCAGCGGCCTTCGCCGGAATCTGCAACCCAGCCCTTGATTCCCTTCAGGTCGCTCCCCTCGGCACGGAAGGCGCGCGCGGCGAGCTCAAGGAGCCAGCTTCGCACAACCGAACCCTGCATCCAGAGGTCGCTCACCTTGGCAAGATCGAGCTGATAGCGGGACTTCGCAAGAATCTCGAACCCTTCGGCGTATGACTGCATCATTCCGTACTCGATGCCGTTGTGCACCATCTTTACGTAGTGGCCGGCGCCAGAGCCGCCACAGTGCATGTAGCCATCCTTTGGCGCAAGGGTGATGAAGATCGGCTCAAGTGCCTTTACTGGCTCAGCGTCGCCGCCGACCATCATGCAGTAGCCGTTCTCAAGGCCCCAGACGCCACCCGAGGTGCCGGCGTCGATGAAGTGAATGCCGTGGCCGGCAAGCTTCTCGTGTCGGCGAATGGTGTCGTGGAAGTTTGAGTTCCCCCCGTCAATGATGGTGTCGCCCTTGGCGAGGAGAGGGATCAGCTCGTCGATCATCGCCTCGGTGGCATCACCGCTCGGCACCATGACCCAGACACGCTTTGGGGAGGTCAGGCTATCGACCAGCTCCTTCACGGTGTAGGTGGCCTTGGCGCCCTCCTTGGCAACCTCATCGGTCTTCTCGCGGGAGCGGTTCCAAATTGCGACATCGTGGCCGTTGCGGACCAGTCGCTTCACCATGTTGGCGCCCATCTTGCCGAGGCCGATAAATCCGATCTGCATGATTTCCCCCTTCACTATTGGTGGTTGTACTTCCCGATGCTAGCGAACTGCGAGCACCCGTTCGATGAGCGCCGTGAGGCGCGTGAGCCCAGCGTCAGGATCGTCACCCAGGTGCACCCGCAGCACGGGGAGCCCGTGGTCGGCGAGCGACCGAACGTCACCCAGTGCCTGAGCGTCAATCAGCTGACCGAAGCTGTACGGCCGCCCCGGGATCGTGAGGTCGCGGGGGTGCCCAGCCACGATCTGCAGGAACCAGCCGATCGGTGCCCCGCCCTTATGGAGCTGGCCCGTGGAGTGCAGGAAGCGGGGCCCAATGCCAACCGTAGTGGCTCGCCCAGTTGCGTCGCGCAGGGCGAGGCGGAGCTTGGTCAACGCTGCGGTGCGCGCCGGTGTGCTGGCGATATACGCCTGAATGCCGATGTAGCCGTTGGCACCCAGCCGATCAAGCTGTCCAGCAATTAGACGCTCCGCGTCGTCGGCGAATGCAGCGGGGAGCGTGTCGTCGGCCCAGATCTGCAAACCATCGACGGTGCACTTGGCTGGCAGCTCTGGGAGTGCACCCTTTGTGGCAAGTTCAGCCAACACATTCGCGGTGTTTGTCTTCGACTCGGTCACGTTCGGCTCGTCGAATGGATTGATGTTGAGGACTGCGCCAGCAAACGCCGTGGCAACCTCCCAGCGGACGAACTCTCCACCAAGATCGATGCGGTCGTTGAGCGTCCACTCCACAACAGGGTGGCCCGCCGCGGCGAGTGCATCGAGACGCGCGTCAACGGCAGTGCCATCGGCACAACGTGGTGCAACGCCGCCATCCAACGTGATGCGCACGAAGAGACGGTCGTCGCCATAAGTGCTTACGGCACCGAGCGGCTCACCATCGACCGGCACCACACCAACGCCATGCTTACCCGTGCTCTCGGCAACGAGCTGTTCTGCCCACGCGCCGAAGCCGTCAATCGGCTCGTCGACGATGAGGGTCATTTTGTCGCGACCCTCACGCGCAAGCGCACCCATGATGCAGCCGAGTGCGAGTGCGTGATTTCCCGCCGGCTCCGGATCGCGGCTCTGCGCAATGGCTGCGCTGCCTGATGCGAGGAGCGGATCGAGATCGATGCCCAGGAGCGCCGCCGGCACAAGGCCAACGAAGCTGAGTGCGGAGTAGCGTCCGCCAATGTCGGCAGGGTTCAAGAAGAGGCGGCTCGTGTCGACCACCTTGGTGATGCCGTCAACGCATGGCGACGGATCGCTGATAGCGGCGAAGTTTGCCGTTACCTCTTGCGTGGAGCCCGATGCGCTGAGCTGCTCCTGGTTGAGCTCGTGCGCAAATGCCGCGAAGGAGAGCGTTTCTGTCGTGGTGCCCGACTTGCTCGCGAGCAGGTAGTAGCTGCTCTCTGGCTTCAGCCCGGCCACTGCACTGCGCACCGCTTCCGGGTCGGTGGAGTCGCAGATGCGCGCCTTCCCCCAATCCGTGATGTCGGCAAAGGCGCGCGCAAGAACTTCAGGGGCGAGCGAGGAGCCACCCATACCCGCGACAACGAAGTCGGTAACGCGCGTGGCGGCACCAGTGACGGGCGACTCACCAAACGCTTCAAGCGATGGGATCTCAGTGGTGAAGTGCTCTGGGGCATCGAGCCAGCCGAGGCGATTCGCAATCTTCTCCTGCACCTCTGGATCGTTGCTCCAGAGGGTGGCGTCGCGTGCAGCAAGTCGTACCGCCCACTCGCCGGTTCGAGCACGATCGAAGGTGCTCTCAATGGCTGCAAGGTCGGATGGGCGGCCGATGCGCGCGCGGAACGGGAGTCGTGGTTCGCTGCTCATGACTGCTCCTCTTCAATGTCGGCGACCTTGGCCGTGCGGCGGAGGTATCGCTCTTCACTACTGGGTTCGGACTGCAAGAAGGCGGCAAGCGTTTCCAGTGCCGTCTCAAGGGTGATGAGATTTGCGCCGAGGGCGAGCACATTCATATCGTCGTGCACCACACCCTGGCGCGCAGACGCTGGATCGTGTGCGATGGAGGCGCGGATGCCGTGGAACTTGTTCGCCGCGATCGTCACGCCGATCCCTGAGCCGCAAATCACCAGGCCCCGATCGGCCTGGCCCGCGATCATGCGCTCCGCCACCGCGCGCGCGGAGTCGGGATAGTCGTCGGTTGGGTCGCTCCCGTCGCCGCCGAGGTCGGCGACGCTCCAATCAGGCGCGATCTCCGCAACGCGGGCAACGATCGCTGCCTTGAGAGCGGCTCCGGCGTGATCAGCGGCGATGGCGAGTCGGCGACTCACCTCAGCGAACCTGATGCCCGTCGTGCAGGTGTGGCGTCGGAACGACGCCGTGCACGCTGCCTGCGAGCACCCCCTTGGCGATCTCCACGATGCGCTCTGGGGTGAAGCCGAACTCCTTGAAGAGGGTTGGCGCAGGCGCCGATGCGCCGAAGCGGTCTCACCGAAGAGTTCAGGGCAGGGCATCGAAACAACGCGCGTTGGTGTGCCGGCAGCCTCGAGCTGTTCCGCCGCGGCAACGGCGAGGTGCAACTCTGAGCCCGTCGAAATCAAGATCATCTTCGCGGCGCCCGTTGCCTCGCGAAGCACATACGCTCCGCGTCGGACGCCAGCCGCTGCACCAGTGATGGAGCCAGCAAGCACCGGCAGTTTCTGTCGGGTGAAGGCAAGCACCGTTGGTGCATGTCGTCGCTCAACGGCAACACCCCACGCCGCAGCGGCCTCGTTTGGGTCACCAGGTCGGAAGAAGCGCACGTTTGGAATGGCGCGCAACGCGGCGTAGTGCTCAACCGGCTGGTGTGTTGGACCATCTTCACCAAGACCAATTGAGTCATGCGTGAAGACGAAGATGCTGCCGAGATTTGCGAGCGCTGCGAGACGGAGTGCGCCGCGCAGGTAATCGCTGAAGGTTAGGAACGTTGCAACGAATGGGATCAACCCACCGTGATACGAGATGCCATTCGCAATCGCCGCCATTGCGTGCTCGCGCACGCCGTAGCTAATGTTGCGCCCCGACTCGGTGGCGGTGAACTTGCCACCACCATGAATGTCGGTGAGGTTTGACTCCGAGAGGTCGGCGCTGCCACCGATGAGTTCTGGAAGCACAGCACCGAGCGCGGTGATGCTCGACTGGCTGACGTTGCGCGTTGGCGCATCGCCACCAATCTCGTACTTCGGTAGCGCGCTCTCCCAACCAGCGGGGAGTGTTCCCGTCATGCGGCGCTGCAACTCAGCGGCCTCGGCCGGGAAGGCGGTGGCGTAGGCGAGCAGCTGCTTGGCGTGCTGGGCAACAAGGGTTGCGCCGTGATCGCTGCGCTCCTTATAGAGGGCGGCAACATCGGCAGGCACTGCAAAGGTCGCCTCTGGGTCAACGCCATAGGCGGCCTTGGTGAGCTTCACCTCATCAGGGCCGAGCGGTGCGCCGTGCGACTTCTGACTCCCCGCCTTGTTTGGTGAACCGAAGCCGATGACGGTTCGCACTGCGATGAGGCTTGGTCGCTCATCGGCAATCGCCCAATCAATGGCGCGATCGATCGCCTCGATGTCGTTGCCATCCTCAACGCGAGCGGTGTGCCAGCCGTACGCGTCAAAACGCTTGAGCACATCTTCGGACCAGGCGGTCGAGGTTGGCCCATCGAGCTGAATAAGGTTGTCGTCCCAGAGGTAGATCAACTTGCTGAGCTTCAAGTGCCCCGCGAGCGACGCGGCCTCAGAGGCAATTCCCTCCTGAAGATCGCCATCAGAGACGATGGCGAAGACGCGATGGTCAATAACGGTGTGTCCGGGGCGGTTGAACTCCTCGGCGAGGCGGCGCTCTGCAATGGCCATACCAACGCCGTTCGCGAACCCCTGGCCGAGTGGGCCAGTGGTGGCCTCGACGCCGGCGGTCAGGCCGAACTCTGGGTGCCCAGGGGTCAGTGAGCCCCACTGGCGGAATGCCTTGAGGTCGTCGAGCGTGAGGCCGTAGCCGGCGAGATGAATGAGGGAGTAGAGGAGCGCACTCGCATGTCCGTTGGAGAGCACGAAACGGTCGCGGTTGAACCAGCTCGGCGTTGCTGGTGCATGGCGAAGGTGTCGTGACCAGATGGTGTGTGCCATCGGTGCGCAGCCCATTGGAGCGCCAGGGTGTCCACTGTTGGCCGCCTGCACCGTATCAATGGCGAGGGTGCGAATCGTCGTAACGGCCGACTGGTCGAGGCGCTGATCCATGGGTCTCTCCATCCATCACTAGGCAGGTGGGCCGGCGGCGCGGAGTTGCTCACGTGCGCCTCGGTGCTGCAAGGAGATTGTAGACTCACTCCTCGTGCGCCGTTGCAACCGAGTGGCAACGCGGCGCTGCCCGCCAAAGGAGGAGTTATGTCGGGATCAACCTCGCCTGCCGCCGTTCAGGCCAGCGGGATCGGCCGCGTCTTTTCGGCGAAGGGCGGCCCCGTCACCGCGCTGGACGGCATCGACCTGCGCATTGAGCCTGGCGAGCTCTTCGGGGTCCTTGGCCCAAACGGCGCAGGTAAGAGCACGCTGATCAAAATCCTGAGCACCCTTCTCCTTCCGAGTACCGGATCCGCCTCAATCTTCGGCCTCGATGTGGTCACCGAAACAGCACGCGTGCGCCGGATCATGAACCTGGTTGCTGGCGGTGACTTCTCCGGATACGGCCTGCTGACGGTTCGTGAGCAGCTGGCGATGTTCGCCCAGTTCTACGGCCTGCCGTACCGCGAGGGGATGGCGAAGGTTGATGCGCAGCTCGCCTCGTTCGGCATTGAAGAAATTCGCGATCGAAAGATCAGCGCTCTCTCAACTGGCCAGCGCCAGAAGTTGAACTTCGCACGATCGTTCTTGAACGACCCATGGATCCTCTTCCTTGATGAGCCGACGATCGGCCTTGACGTCTCGGCCGCGCGCGATGTGCGCGATCGCGTGCGCGCCTTCCAAGCGGAACAGCCTGGGCGGACCGTTCTGCTGACGACGCACTACATGGCCGAGGCAGATGAGATGTGCGACCGCATCGCCATCGTCGATCATGGGCGCATCTTGGCGCAGGGGACACCAACAGAGTTGAAGCGCATGGTGCAGAAGGATGCACTCTTTGTTGTTGGCATTGACGCACTCCCTGCCACCATGACAATTGACACACTCCGATCGCTCCCCGGCGTGATCTCAGTCGCGGCGCGAGATGCCGATGGTAGCGACGCCTCTGGTGTCGCTTCGCCGATGCTTCGACTTGCGATCGGCCTTAAAGAGGACGCTGCGCTCGGCGGCGTGATTAGTGCGCTCGCCGCAGGTGGTGCGCACCTGCAAGAGATTTCGAAGAGCGAGCCAACTCTTGAAGAGGTCTTTGTGCAACTCGTCGGTCGCGGGATTAGCGAATCAGATGAGGCGAGCAATGGGGAGTAGCGTTGTCGGCGCAGAGGCCGCTGCACTTATCTCGCG
>JAPLHR010000053.1 GCA_026389535.1 Chloroflexota bacterium | reverse complement strand
GCAACACCCCACGCCGCAGCGGCCTCGTTTGGGTCACCAGGTCGGAAGAAGCGCACGTTCGGAATCGCGCGCAGAGCGGCGTAGTGCTCGACCGGCTGATGCGTTGGCCCATCTTCACCGAGCCCGATCGAGTCGTGCGTGAAGACGAAGATGCTGCCGAGGTTGGCGAGTGCCGCGAGGCGAAGTGCACCACGCAGATAATCGCTAAAGGTAAGGAAGGTTGCAACGAATGGGATCAACCCACCGTGATACGAGATGCCGTTCGCAATTGCAGCCATCGCATGTTCGCGCACGCCATAACTGATGTTGCGGCCCGACTCGGTGGCGGTGAACTTGCCACCACCATGAATGTCGGTGAGGTTCGACTCCGAGAGGTCGGCGCTACCGCCAATCAGCTCTGGAAGAACGGCACCGAGCGCCGTAATGCTCGACTGGCTGACGTTGCGCGTTGGCGCATCGCCGCCGAGTTCATACTTCGGTAGCGCGCTCTCCCAGCCGGCTGGGAGCGTTCCCGCCATGCGGCGCTGCAACTCAGCGGCCTCTGCTGGGAAGGCGGTGGCGTAGGCGAGCAGCTGCTTGGCGTGCGCGGCGACGAGCGTGGCGCCGTGATCGCTGCGCTCCTTATAGAGAGCGGCAACATCGGCAGGCACCGCAAAGGTTGCCTCTGGGTTAACGCCGTAGGCGGCCTTGGTGAGCTTTACCTCGTCGATACCGAGTGGCGCGCCGTGTGACTTCTGGCTCCCCGCCTTGTTTGGTGAACCGAAGCCAATCACCGTGCGCACCGCGATGAGGCTTGGTCGCTCGTCGGCAATCGCCCAATCAATGGCGCGATCAATCGCCTCGATGTCGTTGCCATCTTCTACGCGCGCGGTGTGCCAGCCGTAGGCATCAAAGCGCTTCAGCACATCCTCTGACCAGGCGGTCGATGTTGGTCCGTCGAGCTGAATGAGGTTGTCGTCCCAGAGGTAGATCAACTTGCTGAGCTTCAAGTGCCCCGCAAGCGATGCGGCCTCAGAGGCGATCCCCTCCTGCAGGTCGCCGTCGGAGACGATGGCGAAGACGCGGTGATCAATCACCGTGTGCCCTGGTCGGTTGAACTCTTCGGCGAGGCGGCGCTCCGCGATCGCCATGCCGACGCCGTTGGCGAATCCCTGGCCGAGCGGCCCGGTGGTGGCCTCAACGCCGGCGGTCAGGCCGAACTCTGGGTGCCCGGGTGTAAGCGAGCCCCACTGGCGGAACGCCTTGAGGTCGTCAAGGGTTAGGCCGTAGCCGGCGAGATGAATGAGCGAATAGAGGAGTGCGCTCGCATGTCCGTTGGAGAGAAGGAAGCGGTCGCGATTGAACCAGCTCGGCGTTGATGGTGCATGGCGAAGGTGTCGGGACCAGATGGTGTGCGCCATCGGTGCGCAGCCCATCGGCGCGCCTGGGTGTCCGCTGTTGGCCGCCTGCACTGTGTCGATGGCGAGGGTACGAATCGTCGTAACGGCCGACTGGTCGAGGCGCTGATCCATGGGTCTCTCCATCCATCGCTAGGCAGGTAGGCCGTCGGCGCGGAGTTGCCCACGTGCGCCTCGGTGCTGCAGGGAGATTGTAGACTCACTGAACGCGCGCCGTTGCCACCGAGTGGCAACGCGGCACCACCCTTCTAAGGAGGAGTTATGTCGGGATCTACCTCGCCCGCCGCCGTTCAAGCCACGGGGATCGGCCGCGTCTTTCAGGCGAAGGGCGGCCCGGTCACCGCGCTGGACGGCATCGACCTGCGCATTGAGCCTGGCGAGCTCTTCGGGGTGCTCGGCCCCAACGGCGCTGGGAAGAGCACGCTGATCAAGATCCTGAGCACCCTTCTCCTTCCGAGTACCGGCACTGCCTCGATCTTTGGCCTTGATGTCGTAACGGAGACGGCTCGCGTGCGCCGGATCATGAACCTGGTCGCCGGCGGTGACTTCTCGGGGTACGGGCTGCTGACGGTTCGTGAGCAACTCGCGATGTTCGCCCAGTTCTACGGCCTGCCGTACCGCGAGGGGATGGCGAAGGTTGATGCGCAGCTCGCCTCGTTCGGCATTGAAGAGATTCGTGATCGCAAGATCAGTGCCCTCTCAACCGGGCAGCGCCAAAAGCTGAACTTTGCGCGATCGTTCCTGAACGACCCATGGATCCTCTTCCTTGATGAGCCAACCATTGGTCTCGACGTCTCGGCCGCGCGCGATGTGCGCGATCGTGTGCGCGCCTTCCAAGCGGAACAGCCCGGGCGGACCGTTCTGCTGACGACGCACTACATGGCGGAGGCAGATGAGATGTGCGACCGCATCGCCATCGTCGATCATGGGCGCATCTTGGCGCAGGGGACACCAACAGAGCTAAAGCGCATGGTGCAAAAAGATGCACTCTTCATCGTTGGTATTGATGCTCTGCCAGCCGTAATGTCGATGGACGACCTTCGCGCCCTCCCCGGCGTGATCTCGGTCGCCGCACGAGATGCCGATGGCAGCGACACCTCTGGTGTTGGTTCGCCGATGCTTCGACTTGCGATCGGCCTTAAAGAGGATGCTGCGCTTGGCGGCGTGATTAGTGCGCTCGCCGCTGGTGGTGCTCACCTGCAAGAGATTTCGAAGAGCGAGCCAACTCTTGAAGAGGTCTTTGTGCAACTCGTCGGTCGCGGGATTAGCGAATCAGATGAGGCGAGCAATGGGGAGTAGCGTTGTCGGCGCAGAGGCCGCTGCACTTATCTCGCG
>JAPLHR010000059.1 GCA_026389535.1 Chloroflexota bacterium | reverse complement strand
GATCATTGCGCGGTTCATTGGACGACATGTGGCACTCGGGTTTGTCTACGGCCTCGTCGTGTTCGTCGGCGCCACGATTGCTGGAGCCGATGGCCTGTTGGCCGCCGTGCTTGGCGGCATCGTGATGGCGATCCCATCAATTGGCCAGGGTGCTGCGGTGCTGCCACCACTCGCGCTCTCGATTCTCGCCGCTGGCCCCTACGTGCTTCCTGGCTCGGTGGTGATCATTGTTGGCTGGCTCCTCTGTGCCACGCAGCTCGCACCACGACTGATGAACGGTGTGCTGCGCCTCTCAGGAACCACCGTCTTCATTGCGGGCAGCATCGGCGGGCTCGTGGGCGGCGTCCTCGGGGCGATCTTCGCCCTGCCTGTGGTCGCTGCTGTTGCCGCAATTCGCCGCGATGAGCCCCCAGCCCGCGCGAAAACGGTGAAGCGAGCGGCAAAGAGCAAGCGCCGCTAATCCACCCCGCCACTCCGGCGAGGAGTAGCTCGGCGCAGGTGTAGCCTCTAGGCATGCCATCACCACGAACCCGTTCTCGCTCTGCCCCAGCCTGGCGTGGTCCGTTCCGCCATCGCAACTACCGCCTCTTCTGGTTCGGGCAACTCGTCTCGCTGGCGGGCACCTGGATGCAGTCCATCGCACAGGCCTGGTACATCACGGAGCTCACCCACGAACCGGCATGGCTCGGCATCGTCGCCGCCGCACAATTCACGCCGGTGATGATCCTCGGGCTCTTTGGCGGCGTACTCGCCGACGCGCTCCCCAAGCACCGCGCACTCATGGGGACCCAGATCAGCCTCATGGTCCTCGCGCTGCTGCAGGCAGCGCTCGTTGCTACGGGGCTCATGACACTGCCACTTCTCATCCTCATGGCCGTACTCCTCGGCGTCGTCAATGCCATCGACATGCCTGTTCGGCAATCGTTCTTTAGCGAGATGGTTCCTGAAGATGAGGTCGGTCGCGCCGTCGCGATGAACTCAGCCATGTTTAATGGCGCGCGTGTGATCGGCCCGGCGATCGGCGGCGTACTGATCGGCGTGATCGGCGTAGCCGGTTGCTTCGCCGTTAACGGCGCCAGTTTCCTCGCAGTGCTGCTGGCGCTGCTCTTCATGCATGCTGATGAGCTTCGCCCCGCACCACGAACCCCACGTCCGCGCACTGTTGGAGATGTGCTGATCAGCCTGGCAGAAGGGGTGCGATTTGTGGCACGCACGCCGCTCATTGCCCTCTGCGTGTTTGTCATCGGCATGATCTCTGGCGTGGCGATGAACTTCAACGTGATTGTTCCAATCCTCGCGCGCAGCGTGTTGGAGATCGGTGCGCCGGGCCTCGGCTTGCTCATGGCCGCGATCGGCTTCGGTTCGTTGAGCGGGGCGCTCGCAGTCGCCATGCTGCGTCGGCCGCGCACAATCGTCGTCATTGGCGGCGCCGCAGCACTCGGAGGACTCTCCATCGTGGCTGGCGTTGTGAGCGGGAGTGGAGCCCCGTGGGCCGCTGTCATCACTGGCATCGCACTCTTTGGCGCTGGCTTCGGGGCGATTGCTATGGCCGCCACCGCGAACGCTTCGATTCAGACCTCAACGCCCCCCGAACTACGCGGTCGAGTGATGAGCGTCTACACCACGGTCTTTGCCGGCTCCACGCCGATCGGCGGCCTCGGCACAGGTGCGGTGGTGTCGCTCATTGGGGCGCCAGGCGCGCTGATCGTTGCAGGCGGGTTGGCGCTGATTGCCACGGCGTACGCGGCAACGCGGTGGCGGGCGATCCTCTAGCTAGGGGAGGCGCACCCGGCGCCAGGAACTCTCGTTCCCAGCTGCATCAATCAGGCGCATCTCAACGGTGACACCACGCATCAACAAGATCACCTTCCCGCCCGTAGTCTTCATGAAGGGGCCGATTTCAATCTCATCACCAGCGGCGAACCTGAGCGGCTTCTCGTAGCCAACCCGCACCTCAATGGCAACGGTGCCGGTGCCCGTATCG
>JAPLHR010000016.1 GCA_026389535.1 Chloroflexota bacterium | reverse complement strand
TTAGACGAGCTCCTTCAACGAGAAGCGCGCCTCTAGCTGCTCGGCGGTCTGGAAGCCGACGGCGCCAACTGGCTGGGCACCGGCGCCCTTGAAGTAGGCGATCGTAGGGATCGACATGATGTTGAACGCCTGCTGCAGGGCCGGATTCTCGTCGACGTTTACCTTCACGATGTCGACCTTGCCGTCGTACTGAGCGGCGAGCTTCTCGAGCTCTGGAGCCACCAGCTTGCACGGGCCACACCACGGTGCCCAGAAGTCCACAATGACGGGACGACCCGAATCTATAACGTCCTTCTGGAATGCTGCATCGCTGGTGTGCTTGATCTCCGCCATGGTTCCCCCTGCGCTCTCTTTGCGGCGGAACGGTCTCTCCGCCTTGGCCACCATCATAGCGAGCGTCCGCCGCTAGGCCCTCCCGTACGAGCGGGGTGGGGCGGGTAGGATGTGCCCATGCGAACGAAGGGGATTCCAGCGGTTTCCGTGACGCCTGCCCCAGGGGCCGAGGCGACCATTGCCGATGCCACCAGCGCCATCCTGCGTGCCATTGGCGAGGATCCAACGCGCGACGGGCTCGTAGAGACGCCAGGCCGTGTTGCCCGTGCGCTGCTTGAGCTCACCAGCGGATACGCCAGCGATCCGTACGAGATTCTCGGTACCGTCTTCGAAGAGCCGGCGGGCGCCCCTTCTGGGGACCTCGTTGTGGTTGAGGGGATCCCGTTCCACGCCCTCTGCGAGCATCACCTCCTTCCGTTCCCTGGCGTCGCCACTGTGGGCTACGTGCCGAGCGGTCGCATCGTTGGCCTCTCGAAGATCCCACGCCTTGTTGATGCCTTTGCGCGACGACTGCAGGTGCAGGAGCGCCTCACTGCGCAGGTTGCCGATGCACTCAACGACGCTCTCGCACCAGCTGGCGTTGGCGTGCTGGTCAGTGCCGAGCACCTCTGCCTCGCCGCGCGCGGCGCACGCCAGCCTGGTGTTGTGATGACCACCGAGGCGATGCGCGGATCACTCCGCACCGATGTCGCGCTGCGCGAGGCGCTGGCGCGCGCACACGATCGCGGTGTGGCGCGACGTGAGGGACTCCATGGCTGAGCGAACGACACCGATTCGCGTGCTGATCGCCAAGCCTGGCCTCGATGGCCATGACCGCGGGGCCAAGGTGCTTGCGCGCGGATTGCGCGACGAAGGCTTTGAGGTGATTTACACAGGGCTGCGTCGCACCGTCGATGCGATCGTCGCCGCCGCAATTGAAGAGGACGTGGATGTGGTCGGCTGCTCGATCCTCTCCGGCGCACATGCAACGCTCCTGCCGAAGCTCGTCGCAAGCCTTCGCTCCTCTGGCGCCAGCGACGTGCTGGTCGTAGCGGGCGGCATCATCCCCGAGGCCGATCGCCCTGAGTTGGAGCAGGCCGGCATCTCGGGAATCTTTGGGCCAGGAACCACGATCGCCGAGGTTGCCACCTTCCTGCGCGCGAATGCCCGTCGACGCTAAACACCTCGCGGCGCGTCGCGAGTTGGCGCAGGGGATCAGCGCGGTAGAGCGTCCGGGTCCAGCAGCGAATCAACGCATTCAAGAGGCGCTCGCTGCATCGGTGGCCGACGCGCGGAATGCCCTTGTTGTGGGGCTCACCGGTGCACCGGGGGCGGGGAAGAGTTCGCTCGCCGCAGCACTCGCCGATGTCGCCCGCGCCGTTGGCCGCCGCGTTGCGATCCTTGCGATTGATCCTAGCTCGCACGAGAGCGGTGGCGCACTGCTTGGTGATCGCGTGCGCATTGACGAACACCCTGACGACGACGGTCGCTTCACACGCTCCATTGCGACGCGCGGCAGCGGGCGCTCACTTGCGCATGTCGCCGCTGCGGCCACGATCCTTGTTGAGGCGGCCGGGTTCGATCTGATCTTTGTGGAGACCGTTGGCGCTGGACAGGCCGAGATCGGCATCGCGCGGCTCGCCGATGTGCTGCTCGTTGTGGAGGGACCTGAAGGTGGCGACGAAGTACAGGCGATGAAGGCGGGGATCCTCGAAGTTGCCGATATCGTCGCCGTGAACAAGTCGGATCGACCCGGGGCACAGGCGGCATTCGATCGCTTGCGCAGCGGCCTTGCACTCGGTGCCGGCGCGCCAGAACTCGCCCTCGTCTCTGCCACCGCTGGTGCTGGGATCAGTGAGCTCCTGGCCACCATTGATGCCGCCGGTGCCGGCCGCGGGGTGCGCGGTCGTATTCGCCGTGTTGAGGCGCATCTGGTTGCCGCCGCCGAGTCACATGTCGACGCGCAGGTGCGCGAGGCAACGGCGAGCGGTGCGCTCACCACGCGTGCCGAGCAGATCGTTGCGGGAGCACAGCCACTGACCGGCTCAATCACCGCACTCTTCGGGATCAGCGAGTCGCCCGATGCGTAAGCGTCTGGCTGCTGGCGCCCTCGTTGGACTGATCGTTGCCGCGCTCGGCGGCGTCGGGGGACCGGCGCTGCGCTTCGATGCGCAGATGCCAGCACCGATAGTGGTTGGCCCAGACGATGCATCGCTGCCAACGCTGAACCTCGTCGTGCTTGGTGACAGCTACGCGTCGGCGGCGCTCCCATTTGATCGCGGCACGCTGCAGGTGCTTGGCGCGCCAAGTGTCTGCGCCCGCGGGCCGGCGTGGCCACGCCTCTTGATGCCAACCAACATGCGCCTCTCGCTGACCCATGTCTCGTGCAGCGGCGCCGTTGTTGCCGACCTCATCGATCGCCGCATGCGCGCGGGCGAGATCCTGCAGGTGCAGGCGCTCAGCGCTGAGACCGACATCGTCATGCTCGGCATCGGCGGCAATGACGCCGGCTTCTCTGAGGTCTTCGCCGCCTGTCGCACCGAAGATGCGGCCGCCTGCGTTGCCGCGGGCGAGCGCATGAAGCCCCAGGCGGCGGCCCTCAGCGGCACGCTGGTGCGCCTCTACCGCACGGTGCTGGCCAAGGCGCCGAACGCTGTCGTCATCGTGGTCATGTACGCCGACTCGCTCCCTGCGGCGGGCACCCCCGGCCTCGACGCCTGCTCTGGCTTGCGCGCTCCCGGCGACAGCATCTCTGACGCTGACCTTGCGGTGCTCGCTGAGTGGGGAACCGACATCGCCGACCGCGTTCGTGGGGCAATCACCACCGTCAACGACCCGCGACTCCGTGTCGCCGACCTCGCCGACGCCTTCCTCGGTCATCGCCTCTGCGACCCCGAGCCGTACCAGTGGGGGAGGGATGGCGAGATCCCGTTCCACCCGAATGCGGCGGGCCATGCGGCCTTGGCAGCTCGCCTCTCCGCGGTGCTAGATGCCCTTGTTACCGAGGGAGCCGCCGCGCACCGGTAGCCCCGTAGCACGCTACGCCCCGCTCCTCTATTCTTCCGCGTGGGCCGGTAGCTC
>JAPLHR010000030.1 GCA_026389535.1 Chloroflexota bacterium | reverse complement strand
GGACTTGCCGTTGATGATCTGCTTCCACGCGCGCATCAGCACCCTCCTACAGTTCTGCCCCGAGCGGGGCTCCCCCTGAGCCTACCGCCGCCGCCCCCTGCGTGGGGTGCCTCGTCGCGCTGGTTGCCCCTAGCGAAGCGCGGCGGCGCGCGCTACCCTCAGCGCATGGCACATCAGTTCGTGGTCCAACTTACGCACAAGCCTGGGGCGCTCGCCGCGCTCTGCCGTGAGCTTGAGCGCCAGGGGGTCGACCTCAAGGCCATCGGTGGCGGTGGAATCGGCGAGGTCGGCCACGTCATCTTGAAGACCGCTGACGACGTCAAGACGCGCGCGGTACTAGAGGCTGGCTCCTACACATTCATTGAGAGTGAGTCCGTGCTTGCCGAAGTCGACGACCAGCCGGGCGGCATGCTCTCCGTGCTCGATCGACTCGCCGCCGCAGGGGTGAACGTCTATGGGCACCTCTTCATGGGGCGATGGGGCGAGCGGGCGACCTTCGCCTTTGTTGTTGATGATCCGGCGAAGGCACGCGCTGCACTCGGGCAGGAGTACTAGGCCCGCTTAGCGACGTCCGATTCGCAGCAAGATCTCATCGACGGCAACCTGGTAGGCAAGCGTTGCAAACGGATGGTGATTAAACCCCTTCAACGTTAGGTACTCAATGTTGCCGAGGCTTGCCAACGGCTTTGTCCACTCTGGCCGCACCAGCGTATCGCCCTCACCCTGCGTCACAAGTGTGGGAACTGGGAAGTTGCCGCCAGCAGCGACAACGGCACGTGCCGCCTTTTGCGCGCGAAAGCTCTCGTTGCCAAAACGTGTCGTTGCCTCGTATAGATGTTCAGGGGCGCCTGGATCAAGATTTTGAAGTCGCTGTCCAGGGCTAGTGTCGACACCGATCCCTGTTGGAATTCGCAGCATAGGAAGAACGCGCGACAAGATTGGCGCAGCGACGCGTTTCCAGGTCGCCATACGGGCCTCAAGTGCCGGCGCAGAGAGAACGAGGTAGTCGGGCTTCGTGAGCCCCGCGGCGACGGCGCCGAAGGCGATGAGGCCGCCGAGGCTATGCGAGACGACAACGACTCGGCGGCCGGAACGCTGCAGCTCGCTCACCTGCTCCGCCAGGTCGAGATGGAAGCGCCGAAACTCCTTCACGTAGGTTCGGGGCCCATCGGAGCGCCCATGGCCCCGCAGATCCCACGTGGTTGTGCGCCAGCCGGCAGCGGCGAAGGCGCGCGCCGCCTGGACGTAGCGGCTGGAGTTCTCCCCGAGCCCGTGCCCAAAGAGGAGCTCGCCGAGCGGCTCCCCTGCGGGCTCATAGACGCGTCGGAAGAGCGTCGCCCCGTCGCTCGCCGTGAAGGGGGCCAGGCCCTCCTGCTCCATGCTCATGCGTGCGATCCTACACTTACAGGAGAGGCGCGCTGCGCCCATATCGGAGGCGGCAATGAGCAACGCAAAGAAGACTCGCACGGAGCGCGACTCGTTCGGTGAGATCGAGGTTCCAGCCGACCAGCACTGGGGCGCCCAGACGGCCCGCTCCCTGCGTCTCTTTGCCATCGGCAACGACCGTATGCCCCTTGAGGTGATCCACGCCCTCGCCACCATCAAGAGCGCGGCGGCGAGCGTCAACGCCGAACTCGGACTCCTCCCCGCCGATAAGGCGAAGCTCATCGTCGAGGCTGCGAGCGTTGTGACGAGCGGCGGCGCCGACGGCGAGTTCCCCCTCTCGACCTGGCAGACCGGCTCGGGCACGCAGAGCAACATGAATGTGAACGAGGTGATCGCCTCGATCGCCAACGAGCGCGCCACCGGAACGCGCGGCGGGAAGAGCCCGATTCATCCGAACGATGATGCCAACCTCTCGCAGTCATCGAATGATGCCTTCCCGAGTGCGCTCCACATCGCCGCAACGCTCGCCGTCAGCAAAACGCTCCTCCCTTCACTGCGACACCTGCACGCCACCATCAGCGCAAAAGCTTCCGCCTGGAGCGGGATCGTAAAGATCGGCCGCACCCATCTGCAAGATGCGGTGCCACTCACCCTCGGCCAAGAGTTTGGCGCGCATGCTGCAGCGCTCGCGGGCGACATCGCTCACATCGAGGCTGCGCAGGGTGAGCTCTGCGCCATCGCCCTCGGTGGCACCGCCGTTGGTACCGGCCTGAACGCTCATCCTGAGTTTGCCGAGCGCGCCGCCAAGGCGATCGCGAAGCTCACCGGCGAGCCGATCGTCAGCGCACCGAATAAGTTCGCCGCACTCGCCGGGCAAGAGGCGACTCTTGCGGCATCCGCTGCACTGCGCACCACCGCTGCAACACTCATGAAGCTTGCCAACGATGTGCGCTGGCTCGCCTCTGGCCCACGCGCCGGACTTGGTGAGTTGCGCATCCCCGAGAACGAGCCAGGCTCTTCGATCATGCCGGGGAAGGTGAACCCAACCCAGGCCGAGGCGCTGACAATGGTCTGCGTGCAGATCTACGGGCTCGATGCGGCGATCGCCTTTGCCGCAAGCCAGGGGACCTTCCAGCTCAACGTCTTCAAGCCGTTGATCGCGCTCGACCTGCTGACGCAGATCCGTCTGCTCGGCGATGCGGCGCGCTCGTTCGCCGATCACTGCCTCGCCGGCACCGAGCCAGACGCGGCGCGCATCACCGAACTGCTCAACGACTCGCTGATGCTGGTGACGGCGCTCACGCCGTTGATCGGCTACGACAAGGCGGCGGAGATCGCCAAGCGCGCACACGCCAGCGGCGGAACGCTGCGCGACACGGCACTTGAACTTGGTTACGTCAGCGCCGAGCAGTTCGATGCGATCGTTCGGCCAGAGAAGATGACGGGGCCGAGCCGATGAGCGGACGCCTGAAGATTGGCGTCTTGACCGGTGGCGGCGACTGCCCAGGCCTGAACCCTGCTATTCGCGCCGTGGTGCACCGCGCGACAGCTGGTGGCCACGAAGTAGTTGGCATCCTCGACGGTTGGAAGGGGCTCGCAACGGTTGGCGCCCCACTCACGCGACCGCTCGACCGCGCCGCCGTGCACGGCATTCAGGCGCAGGGGGGCACGATGCTCGGCTCTAGCCGCACGAATCTGCTGAAGCGCGAGGGTGGCCTCGATGCCGCCGAGGCGAACATGCGCGCGCTCGGCCTCAACGCCCTGATCGCCATCGGTGGCGACGACACCCTCTCCGTTGCTGCCGGCCTCGCGAAGCGCGGCGCCGCCGTCAACGCCATTCCGAAGACGATGGACAACGACGTCTGGGGGACCGAGGGGTGCCTCGGCTTCGACACCGCAGCGAACATCGTCACCGAGGCGCTCGACCGAATCGCCACCACCACCGCATCGCATCACCGCGTCGCCGTCGTTGAGGTGATGGGTCGCGACGCAGGATGGGTCGCCGCATGGGGTGGGCTCGCCGGTGGCGCACACGCAATTCTCATCCCCGAAGTGGAGTTCACCGCTGCAGCGCTCGACGAACTTGTTGCCAAGCTCAAGGCGCGCCGCGCAATTGGCGATGGCAGCTCCATCATCGTCGTCTCCGAGGGGGTGAAGCTCCCGGCTGCAGGGTCAACGACAACCTCGGTGCCGCTCGACGAGTTCGGCCATCCGCGACTCGACAAGGTCGCCGTTGGCGATGCGCTCGCCACGATCCTTGAAGAGCGCAGCGGGCTCGAGGTGCGCTGCACCCGCTTGGGGCACCTGCAGCGCGGTGGTGCACCGACCGCCGCCGACCGCGTGCTCGGCACACGCTACGGGGTTGCCGCAGTAGAGGCGCTTGAGGCTGGTCGACTCGGCGTGATGGTCGCACTGAAGGGCGGCGCAATCGTTGAGGTGCCCCTCGCCGAAGTCGGCGGCAAGAATCGCTCCATTGATCTCAGCTACCCGCCACTCTTTCCGCACTTCGACTAACTGATGGCACGCCTGATTCTCGTTCGACACGCGCGCACCGCCGAGACCGGAACCAAGCTCAGCGGTCGCATCAAGGGGATCCCGCTCAGCCCAGAGGGTCGCAAAGAGGCGGCGGCGCTCGCCGAGGCGCTCAGCGCGGTGCAGCTCGCTGGGATCGCCTCGTCACCAATGCAGCGCTGCCTTGAGACTGCCGAAGCGGTGCGCTCAATGCGTGGTCCAAGCGTGAAGTCGCGCCCAGACATCGTGGTGGACGAGCGCCTCACGGAGGTGGAGTACGGCGACTGGTCAGGTCAAGAGCTGCGCAAGCTCATGAAGGATCCGCTCTGGAGCACCGTTCAGCGGCAGCCATCGGCGATGACCTTCCCGAACGGTGAGTCACTCCGCGCCGCATCGGCGCGCGCAGTTGAGGCGATTCGCGAGATTGATGCGCGATTCAGCGACGACGAGACCTGGCTCTGTGCCAGCCACGGCGACATCATCAAGGCGATTGTTGCCGATGCACTGGGCACCCCACTCGACCTCTTCCAGCGCATCGCGATCGATCCGGCCAGCATCACCGTCATTCGCTACAGCGGCGAGCGCCCAACGGTCGTACGCGTCAACCTCTCAGCAGAGGGAGCCGCCGCCGGTCTCGTTGACAAGCCGAAGCGACCATCACTTCTCGGGCGTCTGCGCGGCGAAAACTGATGGCGCGGAGGATCATCCGCTTCGATCCACCCGACCAGTTCATTGCTGGCGCTATTGGCGAGCCTGGTCAGCGCGTCTTTCATCTTCAGGCGATCGGCGGCGGCATCGCCGCAACCGTCGTCGTTGAGAAGAGCCAGATTGCGGTGCTCGCGCGCAGGATCGTGGAGATGCTGAAGGACCTCAGCGAAGGCGGCAGCGTGCAGTTGCCGAGTGCACCACTACCGCTACCGCGAAAGCTGCCGGCACTCGCCGAACCGTTTACCGCTGAGTTCCGCGTCGGCACCATTGCCCTCGCTTGGGATCCGCTGCTCACGCGTCTGATCCTCGAGTTCCGCGACGATATGACCGTTGAGGATGCCGCCGCCCCACCACCAATCAACGACGCCCCCGACGGCCCCGACGTCTTACGCGTGGCACTCAGCGTTGCGTCGGCCCTTGAGTTCGCCGAGAACGCCCTGCAGCTCGCCGCCGCGGGTCGACCGATGTGCCCGAACTGCGGCGTGCCGCTCGATCCGCGCGGCCATCGTTGCGCACGCAAGGCCGCACTCCTCAACTGAGGTGACGGGCGCAGCTGCGGCACCAAACTGGCGTGGGGCGCTCCCCACCACCTCAGGTCTCGTTGAGATCGACGAGGCGATTCGCTTGATGCAGCGCTCGCAGGAACTCAAGCCGATCGGGCGCATTGCCGAGGCGAGCAACGCCAGTTTCCTCTGTGAAATCGATGGCGGACTCCAGGTGATCTACAAGCCGATCCGCGGCGAACTACCGCTCTGGGACTTTCCTGAGGGGAGCCTTGCAGCCCGCGAAACCGCCGCATATCTCGTAAGTGAATCACTCGGCCTCGGCGTTGTTCCTCCAACGATC
>JAPLHR010000037.1 GCA_026389535.1 Chloroflexota bacterium | reverse complement strand
TTGCCGATTCGCTCGACAACCATTGGATGGCAGCCCGCCAGGCTCACGTCCCCACCGAGCTCGGCGGGGTGTACGGAAACTCTCCGTCCTGGAACCTTGAAGCTATTGTCGCCGATCTCCCCCTGAATACGCGAATGGAGCGCCTTCCAGTGCGCCTCGGCGAACGAGCCGCCGATGATGATGCGGCTCGGATTGAACACATTGACGAAGCCAGCGACCGCTCGGCCGATCGCCAAGAGCGCGTGATCGATGAGCCCCTGGGCAACGCGATCCCCAGCGGCGGCCGCCTCGGAGACCTGCTTGGCGCTCACCCGTCCCTTCGGATGCGAGGCGAGCCAGGCGGCGAGCCACGGGCTGGCGCCACTCGCAGCAGCCTCGCCCCCCGTACGCGCAAGCGCGACACCTGAGGCGTGCGCCTCGAGATGCCCGATGCCGCCGCAGGTGCAACGTGGTCCGTCGAGCGTGATCGGCGCATGGCCGATCTCAATCCCCGTATCGTCTGGTCCGGTGTAGAGGCGACCGCCGCTGATCACCGCGCCACCGAGACCGGTGCTGATCGTGATGTAGAGCAGATCATCGATACCGCGCCCTGCGCCGAACATGCGCTCGCCGAGGATCGCTACCTTCGTGTCGTGCTCAAGGAGTGTGGGGAGGTTGAGCGCCGCGCTGATCGGCCCAACGAGATCCGTGCCCGGAAAGTTGGGGCCGAGGTTGGCAGGCTCAACGGCGATCCCACGCCACGGATCAATCGGACCAGGCGCGCTGATACCGATGCCAACAAGTCGCGCGGTAGCGGCTGCGTCTTCGCCGCGTGCCGCATCCCGTGCGTGCTCCAGCGTGCTGATGCACGCGGCGACAATGGCGGCGGGGCCGCTGCTCACAGGAGTTACGCTCGCAGCATGACCAACACGCGAGCCGTCGGAGCGCACCACCGCTGCACGAATCTGCGTCCCTCCGAGATCGAGGGCGAGGACGGTCGCATCAGCAGACGGGGCGGTCATTAATCCTCCGTGCTCATCATGAGCTCACTGTGGATAACTTCGTGCGCGGTTGGCGAGTTATTCACAACTCGCGAGAAGCGGCGCGGCCCCCGACTGGTCTCCCAGTCGAGGGCCGCTTGGCCGCTATGCAATCGCCGTGTGGCGATCGCGCGTTGTTAATCAGCCACCGATCCTGAAGACCTTGGTGCCGCACACTGGGCACTTGCCCTCGAGTGCTGGCTTGCCGTTCTTCATCGTGACCTTCTTCGTGTCAACAGCTTCGCGCTTTGCCTTGCACTTCACGCAATAAACTTCGGCCATCGTGTGTACCTCCACAAACCGGAGCGTGAGCTCCGATCTACCTTGACCCCAAATCGGGGCACGTGCCTCCTTGGTAGCGTTACCAAGCGCTGATCGGCAGGGGGGCCAAGCGGCCTCCGCGCACGATCACCGTTATTGAGGATAAGCAGCACGCCCCGCACGGTCAACCCTCCCCCCCGCACGAGTCGCCCCTGGCACAGCCTGTGCCTCCTCGCACAACGGGAGCACGACCAACCCGACCCCGCCGAGGCCCGTCAACTCGAGGCTGCCGCCACGTACGTTGAGGGTCTGGGAGACCCGCTGGACCCACCACGGTTGAGCCCCGCTCGGGATGGCAATCGAGGGGGCCCCAGCCGGCATCATCAGCACGACCACGGGCGGGAGAGGGGGCGGTGTACCCCTAATCACGCTCGTTGGAGCCCTTGGAGGGACTGCTGGACGGCTCGTGCTCACCGCTAACGCCCAGAGGCGGTAGCCGCCTCCAGCCGCACCCGCCCGCTGGTGC
Organism: Chloroflexota bacterium; assembly: GCA_026389535.1. Classification (GTDB taxonomy): domain Bacteria; phylum Chloroflexota; class Limnocylindria; order Limnocylindrales; family Limnocylindraceae; genus Limnocylindrus. Next base: position 6,151 of record JAPLHR010000037.1, on the reverse strand, counting down.
AGCACCCCGCGCACCTCAATCTCCATCTTGGAGGCAAGCAGCCCTTCTGAAATATGGCTGACAACGCTCGGGCCAACCCCAACCAGGAGCTCTCCTCCCGCTGGCAGCCGCAGGGTCAGACTGCGCGACCCCCCTGCCAAATCCTTCAGGGTGCCACTCACGCTCCCCGATACCTGAATGACCTGACCCTCCCACGGCTCCCAAGCCCACGGCCCAGGCGTTGGCGGCCCGACTCTGGTTCCGTCACGCGGCTCAATCCAGCCATCGACCTGCGCCGTTGCCGTAGCGGTTAACGTCAGGGCCTGGCGCCGCAGGAGCAGCGTTCCGGTAATCGTCACCACATCGCCGCGCGCGAGGTCGGTATCCCCACTCTGGGCGAGGACAAACACCCCAAGCCCGGTCGCCTCATCCTCCACGCAATAGAGCCGCTCTTCGGCTAGTTCGCCGGGTGCCGCTGATACCGTGCCGCGCATCGTGACTGCTCCACCCAGCGGCGCTGCGCGCACCTCCGATGGGGTTAGCACGTGCGGTGTTGGTGCGGCTGTTGGTGTACCTGTTGGGGCAGGCGTTGGTGTAGCTGTCGGTGTCGGTGTCGGTGATGGAGACGCTGAAGGTCGCGGTGTTGGCGTTGGTGTAGCTGTTGGGGCAGGCGTTGGTGTAGCTGTCGGTGTCGGTGCGATGGTGGGTGACGGACTGACTGTGGCAGTCGGGGTTGGTTCCAGCGTTGGCGATGGCGGCACAGGGTCCACAGGGGTTAGGTTTGGTGGCCCAAGGGGAACAAGTGCGAAGTCGGCACTGCTGCTCTGAGTGTTGATGAGGGCTAGGTCCGCGCCGCGTCGCCGTTCAATCATCGTCGTTGACGACATCGCAGGCGTTGGCGTGCCGAAGCCGCCGGCGCTCGACGTCGCACTCCCCCAAGAAACGGCGTCGGCAACCAGCGTGGGGGCAGCACGCACGCGCAGACGTACGGCGCCACCCGTTGCGGCAATCCCCTCACTCCATGTCGCGAATGCGCCGGCGGAAAAGGAGCCGAGGCTATTGGCGGCCAGCAGCCGTGCGCCGGCGGCGAGTGGTGTAGCACCTTCAAGGCTGATGAGGCGTCGCGTCGTGGCACCGCTTGCCGTGGTGTAGACCAACTCGTAGTCGGCAATGTTCGTGCCACCTGTGCCGACCGCCTCGATCACCACGTACTCGTCGGAGGCGGAGCTGCCGCCCGTCGCAATGTTGCTGATCAGAAGGGCGCTCGTGCTGGCAGCCCGCGTGAGCGTCGGTGAGAGGATCGTGAGCGCCAAGATCGTGGCGCCGAGGGTTGCTGCACGAAGAGTATTTGCTCTCGCCATAAGGTCACTCCGTGGCGGATTGGGCGAGAGCGAGGGGCGAAGCCTCCCACGCGCTGTGTACCGCTCGCGTCTAAGATGATCAGATGGCAAATCCAGAGCACGCCAACGATCGAGCAGAGGCACGTCGCCGCAACCGCCTGGCCGCCAGGGAGCGCGCTGAGGCAGAGGCTCTCGGCATCACCCCGGAGGCCCCAGCCGCTACGACAGCGAGTGCCGCAACGCCTGAAGCCACAGGTGGACTCGGACTGCGTGCGGCGCTCCGCTCATCGGCGGGCCGCGCACCGATTCGCGCAGATCTCGCCTATCTGCCAACGCTGATCCGCACCCGCGCCTTTGTGTTGCCGCTCGCGCTGGTCGTCGTTACTACCGTTATCGCTCTGCAGCCAGGAGTGCTCACCTCAAACATTGCGCAGCTTGCAGTGCAATCGATTCTGCTGCCGCCAGCGTTTGTTGTTGCCTTCCTTGGCGGCATGCTGACGCGACGCAGCGCATGGCTAATCGGTGGACTCTTCGGCATCATCACCTACGCGGCGTCAGCAATTGTGGGCACCTCTGGTGCAATGGCATCGTTCACTGAGGGGAACCCTGTGAAGGGTTTGCTTGATGGCATCACGACCAATATTGGAAACCCTGGCGCAATGTTGAGCGATATCTACGGCGTCGCTGCGGCCGGCATCTTGGCCGGTGCATTCGCCGGTTGGTATGGGCGCTTCTTGCGCGCAATGAGTCCGAACCAGCCAACAGAGCGCGATCGTCGCCGCATGGAAGCGGAGCGACGTAAGGGGAAGCGCTAGGAGTTCGCTCCCAGGACCTGCGCGGCAATCACCGCGAACGTCAGCGCAAAAAGTCCAAGCACTAACAAGATCGGGAGCACGATTTCGCGACGCTTCAACTTTGGTGCCATCACTCCTCCTTCAACGCGCTACGGTTTTGGACAACCCTCACCAAGATAAACGACGAGCGAGGTACGCGTGCCGAGCGGCTCAACCAGAATGGTGAGAACGCACGCCCCCTGATCTCGAGTCGCGTTGATGCGCCGTGCGGTTGCGGTGCCGGTCGGATCTTGCACATCCCATGCGAGGCGACGCAGCTCGTCAACCGTCGCAGCGGTCGCCTCGCTCACCCCCATCTGGCTCCAGATTGCGCCGCTCGCCTGCACGTCGAGGCGCACGAGTGAGTGACCACTCGCAAGTAGGGGGAAGTCCGCGGGGAGCGCTCCCCAGACGCGCCCGTATTCCGTTGAGACCACGGTGGTGGCTCCCTGGCTGGGGGTGGGGGTGGCCTCGCTCGAACCGAAGCAGCCGGCCAAGAGCAGCGGGAGGGCAACGAGGAGCACCGCACGGTGTCGGAGGGGGTGAGTTAGGCGAGGGCCGAGATGGGGCAACACCTCGTGAGGATACTGCCCTCGCCTACGCCTCATAATAGAACAGGCGTTCTACTTGCGCAAGGGGGCTATGCCGGGAGGGTGGCGAGCACTAGCCCAGCGGCCAGGGCGCCGAGGCCAAGCACCTGGGGGCGGCGCAGCCGCTCGCGATAGCCGAAGAGGCCGCCGAGCACGACGATGATTGGGCCGAGCGAGCTGAGCAGGGAGACCGCCCAAGTTGGCCCCTGCTCGAGCGCCGCGGCAAAGATGAAGAAGGCGATGGTGTCGCCAAGCCCGACAAGGGTGGCAAGCGCAAATCCGATCCGATCGAGTCGCTGCCCCTCGCCGAGCAGATCGTGGCGCCCCCACTTCGGCAGGCGTGCGCGGTACTTGTAGAGGACAAAGAAGATCAGCCAGACGGTGACGAGGTTGCCGATGCGCGAGAGGGCGATGGCGGTGCTCCAGCCGTACGCCTTGATTGGAATCGTCAGCAGCACGGTGATGATCGCGAAGAAGAGGAGGCCAACCAGCGCAAATGCCACACCTGGGCTCGCCAGCGTGGCGCGTCGACTGCGCCCGGTGCCGGTGGTCTGCATTCCGAGCAGGCTGATGCCGATCCCGACCGCGATGACCCCAGCAATGTGGGGCGGGGTCAGACGCTCGTTCAGGAAGATCACGGCAAGGAACGCGGCGAGTGCGCCGTACGCTGAAATTGTTGGGGAGACGACGCTCAGTGGCCCAAGGCGAAATGCGGTGAAGACGCCGATGTAGGCGATGCCTGCGGCAACTCCCAGGAGCAGCGTGGCGCCGACAATTGTCGTGTCGTAGTCCGTCGTAAGCGCGCCGCGCACGATCGCCACCGCGCCGGCTAGAACGAGCGAGGTTGAAACGGCGATCACGACGACGCGGAGTGAGCCGATGCGGCGACCAACAAAGCTGGTGACGAGGTCGGTAAAGCCCCACATGGCGGCGGAGATCAGGGCAAGAAGGAGTGGGTTCACCACTGGATGTTAGCCGTCGCCGTGGTATTCTGCCGCTCCGCTGGGGCTGTAGCTCAATTGGTAGAGCGCGACATTCGCATTGTCGAGGTAAGGGGTTCGAATCCCCTCAGCTCCACCACCCCCTTTTACATCGCCGGTGGTTCGCTAGCGAACCGCGCTCAAGGCCGGGGCGAGCCGCTGCAGTTGGCGCATGCGCGCCGCCTCATCAGGAAGGTGCCGCTCCACCACCGCCCGGAATCGTGCGCCGTGACCGCTGGCGCGCAGGTGGGCGAGCTCATGAACGACCACCGCTTCGAAGCACGATGGCGGCGCCAGCACGAGACGCCACGAGAGCGAGATGGTGCCGTCGCCCGATGCGCTCCCCCAGCGCGTTGACTGATCGCCGATGCGCAGGCGCGTGGGGGCAACCTTCATCTCCGCGGCGTAGACGCTGATCATCTGCTCGGCGATTGCTCGAGCACGGCGGCGCAGCCAGCTCAGGAGTCGGCGGCGCACCACTTCGGGATCGGCAGCAATGATTTCCGGGATCTGAATCTCACCGTTGAGCGCCGTGATGCTCCCGCCAGCGCCGACCACGATGTGATGGGGGCGCCCCGCATACGGGATGAGGCCACCAACGGCGAGGCGACCATCGGTGCCGAGCGCGGTGCGACGGGAGGTCACCTCGGCGAGGGAGCGGTCGATCCACTTGAGGCGTGTGGCGATGAACGCCTCAACATCTCGCCGCGCGCGAGCCTCGCTGTATCGCTCTGGCACCACCGCCTCAAGGCCATGTTCAGGGTCAATACGCAACGTGAGGCGTCGTGCGCGTGGGCTACGAATCAGGCGATACGGTCGGGCACTCACGGTGCAGAGTTTCGCACGGAGGCGGCATCTCTCGGCGCGTGGGATGCTCTACCTATGACGACTACCACCCCAACCCTGACGAGAAGGAGCCGTGCCGCGATCTACGCGGCGATCTTCCTCGCCTTTATCGACAACTTCGCCCTCCTCCCAGTGATCGGGCCGCGTGCCCAAGGGCTCGGCGGCACCCCGCTCCTGGTTGGCATTGCTATCGCCGCCTACTCACTCGCCAACCTCGCCTTCGATCCGATCGGCGGCATCCTCGCCGACCGCATCGGCCGTCGCCGCGTCGTTGTTGCCGCTCTCATCATTAGCCCCGTCGCTATCGCCATCTACGCCCTCGCCGACTCGCTGCCGCTCTTCCTGTTGGCGCGCGTCATTCACGGCGCATCTGGTGGCGTGCTCGCCGCGGCGCTCTTCGCGCTCCTCGGTGATGCCGCTCCCGTTGGTGAGCGCGGCCGAACCCTCGGCCGAGCCGGCGCGCTCATCGGTATCGCTGCAGTCTTTGGTCCAGCATCGGCGGCACTCGTCTCTAACCTCTTTGATGTGAATGCCGTCTTCCTGGGCGTTGCCGCCTTTATTGCGATCGGTCTCGCCGTCGTTCTCCCCTTCCTCCCAGAGACGCTCGTGGTCACACCAGCCACGCGCCCAACCGTTGGCGCGTGGCGCCGCATTCTGAGCGAGCCGCGCGTGCGTGTTGCCCTGCTCGCAATCTTCGGACTCGAGGCGGCTGTTGGCACAGTGACCGGCTTCATTAAAGATGGCCTCATTCAGCGCGCGCTCGAAGAGGGACGCACGCAAGAGGCGGCGCTCCGATACGCAGCGGGGGCGAGTGGTGGACTCTTTACGATCTTCGGTGTGATCGCCATTGCGTTGATGCTTAGTCGCACCTCCACGCGCGTCGACAAGCGCGGGCCTTTTGGTATCTCACTGATTGGCCTTAGCGCGCTGGTTGGTGCGCTCACCCTGCTTGCCATAAGCCCAACGATCACCATCGACCTGGTGGCGATGGTGCTCTACGGCGTCGGCTATGGGCTGATCTTCCCGGCGGCGGCTGGCGCCATCGCCATTGCCAGTGCCCCCGAAGAGCGCGGCCGCGCAAACGGTGCGTTCAACGTCTCGTTCGACATTGGGATCTCGGCGGGGCCGATCCTCGGTGGCCTCGTCGCCACCGTGGCGATCGGGGTGACCCCGTTCGCTGGCGGGCTCGCCCTCGTCCTACTCTCCCTCGTCCTACTCTCCCTCGCCGCACGCGGCGCCACACGGGGTATCGCACGAGGCTGAGGCGGGAGTGGCTGATACACTCGCTCCCCTTGGGGCTATAGCTCAGTTGGTAGAGCGCTTGCATGGCATGCAAGAGGTCAAGGGTTCGAATCCCTTTAGCTCCACCAAGCCGCCAAATGGCGCGCTTCGGAAGGAGAGGAGCCCCACCCGTGGCCGAGCAAGACGAGCGACTCGAGCGGTACAACCCGACCGAGATTGAGCCGCGCTGGCAGCGCCGCTGGGAAGAGCTTGGGCTCCACACCACCGACCTCACCGACACGAGCAAGCCCCACTACTACCTGCTCACGATGTGGCCCTACCCGTCGGGCGACCTGCACATT
>JAPLHR010000034.1 GCA_026389535.1 Chloroflexota bacterium | reverse complement strand
TATGGGCTGGGGGATGAACGCCGGCGTGATGCGCGACTTCTTGATCAAACTGAAGGAGCACTGGAAGGCTCCGAAGATCTACATCACCGAGAACGGTTCAGCGTGGCCCGACACGGTGGCCGCCGACGGTAGGGTTTACGACCCGCAGCGCGAAGCTTTCTTGATCGACCACCTCACCGCCGCAGCCGAAGCGATTGAGGCTGGGGTTGATCTGCGTGGCTACTTCGGCTGGTCGCTCCTCGACAATTACGAGTGGGCATACGGGTACGACAAGCGGTTTGGCTACACCTACATCGACTACCCCACCCAGCGACGAACAATCAAGGAGTCGGGGCGTGCTTTCGCGGAGTTGATCAAGGCAGCTCGCGCCGGCTAGTTCGTTTCGCCGCCGCTCAGCCCGTCTGGCTGAACCTGTACGTGCGCTATCCCAGAGAGCAGAAGCGGGAGCGGACCGACCAGCACGCCGAGTGCGGAGACGACGAGCGTGGCGCGAAGCCCAAAGTTCTCGGCGATCAGTGACCCCACTACGGCGCCGAGTGGCAGGCCGAGCAGCATGAGTGTCTTCATGGAGGCGTTCATGCGCCCGAGCAGTCGCGACGGGGTGATGAGCTGTCGGTAGGTGATCTGGTTGACATGGAAGAGCCCCGCGCCGAAGAGCGCAACGAATTGCGTCACGACAGCGATCACTGCAATGAGTGGCGTGCCCATCGAGCGATCAAGGAAAGCGAAGAAGAGCGGCATGGAGGGAAGAAGGAATCCCCCGGCGATCAGTGTGCGACCCATGCCAAAGCGTCGAACAAAGAGGGCGTTCGTGGTAGTGGAGAGGATGAGGCCAAACGTACCGGCGCCGATGATGATGCCGATCAACTCGGTCGGGAGTTCAAGCTCGCGACGGAAGTAGGCGATCATCAGCGCCGAACTTGCGACGCCGCCGAAGAAATTAAAGATCAGCGCGGCAAGTCCATTCCCTCGCAGGTGCGGGTGCTGCCAGATCCACGCTGCGCCCTCGCGCATCTCGCTCCAAATGCTGACCGTCTGGTCTCTCTGAAGCGTCACTTCGGGCAACTCTTCAACATGCCGAACACGGTGGACCATGAGAGCAGAGATCAAGAAGCTGAAGGAGTCAATCACGATCGCAATCGGACCGGTGAGTCGACCCACGGCGATTCCAGCGAGCGCTGGCCCAGCGCCTCCCGTGGCGGACTCCATCGCCATGAGGCGACCGTTCGCCGTGGCTAGTTGCGGCCCACGAATGATCGCTGGCAAATATGACTGGTGTGCGACGTCATAGAGCAGCGTGCACGCTCCCACGAAGAAGAGCACGACGAGCAGGATCGGCATGCTCAGCACGCCCGCGACGTACGCGGCAGGGACAACGAGGAGAAAGGCCATTCGCGCGGCGTCGGTGGCGATCAGTACGGGTCGACGCGTGCGGCGATCGAGCAGTGCTCCCGCAGGAATGCCGAACAGCACGAAGGGGAGCAGGAAGGCCATCTCAAGCAGGGCGATGGAACCGTTGCTGGCATGGATCACGTCGATGGCAATCAGCGGAAAGGCAATGTGGGAGATCTGCGAGCCAAGTGAGCTGATCCCCTGCGCCCCGAAGAGGAGGCGCACGTCCGGGTTTTGAAATGGGTCGTCCGCGGCGAGGCGCAGACGGGTGAAGGGGTTTCTCATTCCCCGATGATAGGCGGCACATCGCCGCCGCACGTATGATCTGCGCATGCCAGCAGTAACCGTTCCCGACATTACGCTTCTTGCGCGAACGCCCGTCGCCGACCTGCTCACCGCACGGCCGCGACCGGTGATCTCGCTCAGTACGGCGCCGAGCGGCTTTGAGGGCGAGGGTTTCCCGGTGCGCCGCGCCTTTATGGGAGCGCCGCTGGCGGTGATTGATCCATTCATCATGCTCGACCAGATGGGCGAGGTGGAGTACGCCCCCGGCGAACCGAAAGGGACGCCGTGGCATCCACACCGCGGATTCGAGACGGTCACCTACATGCTCGACGGCATCCTCGACCACCGCGACAGCAACGGTGGTGGCGGACGCATCAGCGATGGCGACACGCAGTGGATGACCGCAGGCGGCGGCATCCTGCACATCGAGACGCCACCAGAGTTTATGGTCGCAAGCGGCGGCCTCTTTCACGGCTTCCAGCTCTGGGTGAATCTGCCGCGCGCCAAGAAGTGGTCGCCGCCCGCGTATCAAGACATTCGTTCGAGCGAAGTAAAGCTCCTCGCCTCGCCTGATGGCGGCGCCCTCCTTCGCTTGATTGCCGGTGACGTAGGCGGTCACAGCGGACCAGGCTCCACGCAAACACCGATCGCTCTGGTGCACGCCACGCTGCAGCCTGGCGCCGAACTCGACCTTCCCTGGCGCCCCGACTTCAATGCGCTCGTCTACGCCCTCTCAGGTCGCGGCACGGTTGGCGCCGAGCGCGTCGGTATTCAGGCAGGGCAGCTCGCCGTCTACGGCGCGGGTGATCGCATCGTCGTGAAGGCCTCCGAGCATCAGGACCAGCGCACGCCAGCCCTCGACGTGCTGATCCTTGGCGGTCTCCCTATTAAGGAGCCGGTCGCCTGGCTCGGGCCGTTCGTCATGAACACGCGCGACGAGGTGGTGCAGGCCTTTGAGGATTACCAGGCTGGGAAGCTCGGCGTGATCCCCGCCGCTCATAGCAATCCGCACAACACACCAACGAGCGTCGTGGAGTCGGGGAACGAGTAAGGGTGGAGATCTTCCTCCTCGGCGCCGCCCTCGCCTTCTCTATCAACATTGAACTCGGTGTCGTCAACGTCATGATCGTGCGTACCGCGATTGATCGCGGCGCATGGCCCGCCCTGCTCATCGGCCTCGGCTCGTGCATTGGCGATGTGATCTGGGCATGCGCCGGCGCGCTCGGTGTCAGCGCCCTGCTCCAGTGGCCACCGGCCGCCTGGGTGCTCTGGATCGGCGGGAGTGCGATCCTCTGCTGGTTCGCCGCAGCCGCACTGTGCGATGCGGTGCGCGGCGGCTCGATTGATGACTCATCACCACTCCGTCGCGCCACCGGACTGCGTGCCGTTGGTCTCGGACTCGGCGTTGCTCTCAGCTCCCCCACGCTGATCCTGTGGACCGCCACCGTTGGCGGTAGCGTCGTCGCTTCGCAGGCAACGAGCGTTGCTGGATTCATCCCGTTTATCTCTGGATTCGCGACGGCTGCGGTGTTGCACTCCGTTGTGCTCGCCGGCGTGGTCGGCGCAACGCGACGCTTTACTGGACCGCGCACCATTCGTGCAGTTTCTCTGGTCTCTGCACTGATGTTTGCCGTGTTCGCAATTGGAATCTTTGTTGACGGTGCAAATCGTCTCGCGCTGCCACTACTCGCGGGGAACTAGTCCGAGCGCGTTAGGAGTTGATCGGCTCCGCGTTCTTTGCGGCGATCTTCAGCAGATCGCGCGTTAATCGTTCCATCTCACTTGCTGGCAGCGCGCTGCCGAATCGCTCAGCGACTGCAGCGAGATGTGCCGGCGCAGCACCCTTGAATGCACGCAGGCCAAGCGGCGTGAGCGTTGCCCAGTGCACGCGGCCATCTTCGGTACAGCGGCGTCGTGTCACCCAGCCATTAACGGCGAGTTGGTCAATACGACGCGTGAGGCCACTCTTAGAGATGAGTGCGGCATCGGCAAGTTCGCTCATGCGGAGCCGGTACTCCTCGGATCGAACGAGCTGCGCCATCACATCGAAGTCGGCGAGGCTCATTCCTGAAGCATCCATCAGTTCTGAGGAGAGGGCTCGCGTCACGCGACCGTAGGCGGTGAGGAGGGCGATCCAGGCGCGGGCGACCGTTGGATCAAGGAGCTTGGATGCGTCGGTACCAAGCACTGCAGAGAGTGCTTCAATCTCGGCGCTCACGGGCTTGTTTGTTGTTGCCATTACTTGCAATAGTTGCACTTGCAATCATTTCGGTCAAGGGGTATAGTTGCGTCTGCAACTACCTGGGCGTTCGCACGGGGGTTCATATGAAGGGGGTCCACGATGTCAGCAGCACGTTTTAAGCAGGTGGCCGACGCCGCCAAGATCGATCGCGCCGTAGCGGCGCTGAACAAGCACGGCTTCTCCGCCACAGTGGTCGCCGACGGCGCCGCCGCTAAGGCTGCTGTCCTTGCCCTGATCCCAGGAGGCTCGGGGGTCTTCACCTTCACCTCGGCAACGCTCGACGCGACCGGTCTTACCGAAGCGCTGAATGCCGCTCCATACAAGAGCCTGCGCGACAAGATGTACGGCCTTGACCGCAACACCCAGAGCGCTGAGATGCGTGCCATCGGTTCGGCTCCAGCATTCGCCGTGGGCAGCGTGCACGCCGTCACCGAGACAGGTGAACTGATGTTGGCCTCCGCAACCGGCTCGCAGCTCCCCTCGTACGCCTACGGCGCAGGCCACGTGGTCTTCGTTGTTGGCGCACAGAAGATCGTGAAGGACCTTGCTGAGGCGACCGAGCGCATCGCCACCTACACCCTGCCACTCGAAGATACGCGCGCACAGGCCGCCTACGGCGTAAACAGCGCAATCAACAAGACGCTAATCCTCCACGGCGAGATGCCAGGTCGCATTGATGTGGTGATCGTTGCAGAGGAGCTCGGCTTCTAATGCTCAAAGCAGTGAATCGCGGCGCGGCGCTCGCGGTGATCGTCAACCTCGCCCTCTGGGCAGTTGCGTCGATCGCGGGTGTCGTGCCGCCAATCGCTGAAACGATTCCAACAGTCGCTGGCGTTGCGTTTGCATCTGCCGGCGGCATTGCTGCGGCTGGCCTCGTGGCGCGAATCTTTGTCGGCACATGGCGCCGATACATGTGGGATCGCGCCGCACTCCTCGTCTTGCTGATGTCGCTCGGTTCGCCGCTCGGCTTGGCTCTGGGAGTGATTCCGGTATCGCCGATCGATCCGACGAACGAGCTGTTGATTTCGTTCAAGGAAGGGATTGCCCTGATCTATGCGGAACTGCACTTCACGACGTACTTCGCGGTGCAGCGCACGGTTGCCAAAGAGTTCAGCGCGTAAGTTCGCTTCAGAAGTGGGGCTGACCCGCCTGGGGTGATCCATCGCACTATCAACGGCGCTCCGCTACGCTGCTGGGCATGAGCTTTGATCCGCTTGGTCCACTGCATGCGCAACCGCGGCTGGTCACCTTCATGACCGACTTCGGGCTGCGTGACCCCTCCGCTGGGGTCCTCTCGGGCGTGGTGCTGGGAATTGCCCCAGAGGCGCGCACCCTCGACCTGACCCATGCCATCCCTCCCTACGACGTGGAGGCGGGGGCTGAGGCGCTCGTTGAGTCGCTCGTGCACCTGCCGATCGGGGGCTGCGTGACCCCTCCGCTGGGGTCCTCTCGGGCGTGGTGCTGGGAATTGCCCCAGAGGCGCGCACCCTCGACCTGACCCATGCCATCCCTCCCTACGACGTGGAGGCGGGCGCCGAGGCGCTCGTTGAGTCGCTCGTGCACCTGCCAATCGGCGCACATGTGGCGGTGGTTGACCCAGGAGTCGGCACCCAGCGCCGGCCAATCGCCATTCGCTGCGGACGTGGCGACGCCCTGATCGGCCCCGATAACGGACTCCTGCTGCCGGCCGCAGCGACGCTTGGCGGCGCAGTAGCGGCAGTCATCCTTGATGACGAGCGTTGGTGGGGCTCGAGCCGATCGCACACCTTCCACGGACGTGACCTCTTTGCGCCAGTGGCCGCGCACCTCGCGGCGGGGGTCCCCTTCGGCGACCTCGGCACGCCGATCGCTCCTAGCGACCTTGTCCCTGCGACCAAACTGCCGATTGAGATTGGTGACGGGGTGCTGCACACCTCGGTTCGAATCGTGGACGGCTTCGGCACGCTGGTGTTGACGGGCGACCGCCAGGCCATTGAATCGTCAATCGGCGCCCTGACCGCCGGGGAGCCGCTGAAGATCAGCGTTGGCGACCAGAAGCTGACCGCCGTCTGGGCGAACCGCTTCGGGGATGTGCCCGAGCAGGAGCCTCTCTGCTACATCGACTCAGCCGGGCGGCTCGCCCTGGCGATCAACCGCGGCAGTGCCGCTGAACGTTATGGTGCAGTCCGCCGAACTCCTGTGGTGATTACCCGCGCATAGCTCGGTTTCCAGCCACCACCCCCCTGCTATCCTTCCTTTCGTGGGGGCACAACGTCGACGGCGCGCCGCGCGCCGATCACCGCCCCACCGTCGTCCTGACGCTGTGTCAGACCGTCGCCAATAGCGGCTGTACAGGAGGTATGGATATGAGCACAACGCGCTCTCGCATCGCAATCGGCCAGACCACACGTATGGCGGTCGTGGTCATGGCGATGTCGATGCTCCTCGCCGCCTGTGGCGGCACCGCAGCTTCACCATCAGCATCTGTTGACGCTTCATGCGCAAAAGAGACGTTGACACTGAAGACCGCGGGGAAGCTCACCCTCTCCACCGACAACCCGGCCTACAGCCCGTGGTTCCAGGGTGGTAACGAGGGCGCCACGGTGTGGACCGGTGATTACAACAACGATCCAGTAAAGGGTCAGGGCTATGAGGGCGCGGTGGCGTACGCCGTTGCCGCAAAGCTTGGATTCACTGCAGACGAGGTTGTGTGGATTCACACCACCTTCGATGCATCCTTCGCGCCTGGCGCAAAGGACTTTGACCTCTTCCTGAATCAGGTCTCAATCAAGGCGGAGCGCGCCGAGGCCATCGATTTCAGCAGCGGGTACTACGACGTTGCCCAGGGTGTAGTGACGATCGAGGGTTCGCCAATTGCTGGTGCAACGAGCATTGCCGATCTGAAGACGGCGAAGCTTGGCGCACAGATCGGCACGACGAGCCTTGACGCAATCAACAACGTCATCAAGCCAGACACTGAAGTCGCCGTGTTCAACACGAACGACGAGGCTGTTGCTGCGCTGAATGGCGGCATCATTGACGGCATCGTGACCGACGTTCCAACTGCGTTCTACATGCGTGATGCACAGCTTACGGGCGGCATCATCGTTGGGCAGCTCCCTTCAGAGGGTGGTGCACAGGAGCAGTTCGGCATCGTGATCGAGAAGGACTCAGCACTCACGGCCTGTGTTTCAGCTGCTGTTGACGCCCTAAAGGCTGACGGCACGTTTGCGGCACTGCTCACGGAGTGGATCGCGGACAAGGCGAGCGCGCCAGTCCTGAAGTAAGCGAATCGCACGATGACGGCGGCGAGGTCAGCCCGTAAGGGAACCCTCGTCGCCGTCATCAGCACACTCGTCGTCGCGACACTCGTC
>JAPLHR010000033.1 GCA_026389535.1 Chloroflexota bacterium | reverse complement strand
AGCGCCTTGCGCCGCCGCTGCGCGGCTCTCACGATAGGATGCCCAGATGAAATCGTTCGCACAGAACACCCTCACTGATTTTCTTGCAGCACTGGCTGCGCCGACGCCCGCGCCCGGTGGCGGAGCAGCCGCCGCAGTGAGCGGCGCAACCGCGGCCGCCCTTGTGGAGATGGTCGCTGGGCTCTCACTGAAGAAGAGCCCCGAAAGTGCTGATGCTGCACTGCAGCAACGCACCGCTGCGCAGATGTCAGCAGCTCGTGGTGAGTTGCTGAAGTTTGCCGATGACGATGCGAACGCGTATGACGCGTTCATTCAAGCGATGCGACTCCCGAAGATTGAAGAGAGCGAGCGTGAGGAGCGCGGTCGCGCAATGTCTGCAGCGGCCGAGCGTGCCGCAGAGATTCCACTGCAGACGCTTTGCGCGATTACCTCCATTGCAGAAGCTGCGCGACTACTTACCGGTCGCAGCTTGGTGAGTGCTGCGAGCGACCTCGAGGTTGCGCTGCGATTTGCACGCGCCGCGGGCTTGAGTGCCGCCGAGAACGTTGAGGTCAATCTTCCGTTCATTGATAACTCCGAGAGACGCGCGACACTAGCGAATCAGACCACGACATCTGTTGCGGCGCTTGAGCGCAGCACACAGTCGTAGCTCGCGATGACGCGACGGCTCGCCGCGCAGCCATTTGCCAAGCAGATCGCGGCGCGCGCCACTGAGATCGCAGCACACGCAATCGCCGACGCGCACGGCACGGCGCCAGAGATCGCCGTGGTGATTGCAACAAGCGAGCCAGATTCTCTCCTCTACGTTGACCGACTGCTCAAGCAGGTAAGCGCGACCGGACTCGTCGGTCGTCGTGTTGAACTTGGCTCGACGGCAACTGAGGCTGAGATTTTCGCCTCCCTCACTTTACTCTCAGCGGATCAGAACGTTGCGGGGATCATTCTGCAGTCGCCACTCCCGAGCGGCGTGTCGCGAGAGATCGTCGCGGCCGCCATTGCGCCAGGGAAAGATATTGACGGCATCACCCTCGTGAACGCCGAGCGGCTTGCCGATGGCACCCACGATGCATCGCTCCTCCCCGCCACCGCGGCGGCGGTGATGGAGCTGCTGCGGGCGTACGAGATCCCGCTTCAGGGGCGAGCCGCGGTCGTTGTGGGGCGCAGCGCCATCGTTGGCCGGCCCGTGGCCCAACTCCTAGAGGCTGCGGGGGCGCATGTTGAGGTCGCCCACTCCAAGACGCCCGATCTAGGGGTGGTCACGCGCACTGCTGCTGTGCTCGTGGTGGCTGCGGGCGTGCGCGGCCTGGTGCGCGGAGAGCATGTGTCGCCAGGCACCGTGGTGATCGATGTCGGCATTCATCCGAGCGGCGAAACGATCGTGGGCGATGTTGATGCCCCCAGTGTTGATGCCCTGCTCGGCGAGACGGGCGGCCTGAGCCCAGTGCCAGGCGGCGTGGGGCCAATGACCAGTGCGATCTTGGCGCTGCACGCTGCGCAGGCCGCCGAGCGCCTCGTGCGCGGGCGAGCGTAGACTCAAGACATGGGGTTTCCTTCAGATCTTGAGATTGCACGTAGCGTGACGCCGAAGCCCATTGGCGAGGTGGCGGCAGCCCTCGGCTTTCACGATGACGAGGTCGAGCCGTACGGTCGCACCAAGGCGAAGCTCTCCATTGAGGGGATCGAGCGCCTAGAGAGGAGCGGCGCACGCGGCAAGTACGTTGTGGTCACCGCGATTAGCCCAACACCACTCGGCGAAGGGAAGACCACCACCACTGTTGGGCTCGCCCAGGGGCTCAACAAGATTGGCCACCGCGCCGCCGTTGCCATTCGACAGCCGAGCCTCGGACCAGTCTTCGGCATCAAGGGCGGCGCCGCAGGTGGCGGCTACAGCCAAGTCATCCCCATGGAAGAGTTCAACCTGCACCTCACCGGTGACGTTCATGCGATCGGCGCCGCACACAACCTTGCGGCAGCGTTCCTCGACAACCACCTGCATCACGGCAACGCGCTCAACATTGACCTGCGCAGCATCACCTGGCCGCGCGTCGTCGACATCAGCGATCGCGCCATCCGCAAGACGATCATCGGTCTCGGCGGTCGCGAGAACGGCGTCGTACGTGAATCTGAAACCGTCATTACGGTTGCAAGTGAGGTGATGGCGGTGCTCGCACTCGCATCAGATCTTGCCGACCTTCGCGCTCGGCTCGGCCGCATTGTGGTCGCTGAAACCCTTGATGGCAAACCCGTCACGACAGAAGATCTGAAAGTAGCTGGCTCCATGGCCGCGCTGCTGCGCGATGCCATCAAGCCAAATCTCCTGCAAACACTTGAAGGCGGCCCTGCGTTTGTGCACGCCGGTCCATTCGCAAATATTGCCCATGGGAACAACTCCATCATTGCCGATCGCGCTGCACTCGCAACAAACGAGATCGTTGTGACCGAGGCGGGCTTCGGTGCCGACATGGGTGCTGAGAAGTTCTTCAACATTAAGTGCCGTGCCTCTGGCCTCGCCCCAGATGCGGCGGTGATTGTGGCAACCGTTCGCGCGCTCAAGATGCACGGCGGCGTCGGCAAGATTGTGGCTGGTAAGCCACTTGATCCAGCGCTCAGCGCCGAGAACGTCGCGGCGGTCACCGCTGGCGCGCAGAACCTCGTGAAGCAGATTGGAAACGTTCGTGCCTTTGGCATCCCGGTGGTCGTTGCTGTGAACGCCTTCCCAACGGATACCGCCGCCGAACATGAGGCGATTTGCAGCGTCGCGCTTGCCGCAGGGGCTCGGGCTGCGGTGGTCACCACGCACTTCACCGATGGCGGCGCTGGTGCAGCCACGTTAGCTGAAGCGGTGTGGGCTGCCGCGAGTTCAGGCGAGGCAAAGTTTGCGCCGATCTATCCCGACGACATGCCACTTGCGCAGAAGATCGAGACGATCGCCAAGCGCATTTACGGCGCAGATGGCGTCGACATTGCACCCGCTGCGACGAAGCGACTTGCGCGCCTGGAAGAGCTCGGCTACGGGCACCTACCGATCTGCATGGCGAAGACGCAGTATTCGCTCTCCCATGATGCGAGCAAGCTCGGCCGCCCAACAGGCTTCCGGGTCCCCGTGAAGGCGGTCACCCTGGCCGCAGGTGCCGGCTTTATTACTGCCGTGTGCGGCGATATGCGACTGATGCCAGGCCTCAACAAGTCCCCTGGCGGTGAGCGCATCGACCTCGATCTGGAGCACGGCGGGGAGATCGTCGGCCTCTTCTAGCCTCCCAGGAACCCCACGCCCCCAGGCAGCGTTAAGGGGGTGAGGCGTCCCCCTGCGAACGCCCAAGCTGAGGTGCACCCTATGAAGATCGGATCACTCACCCTCCCTGCGCTTAGTTCTCCCGCAAAGATCGGTGTGGTGGCGGCACTCGTGCTGGCCCTGAGCGCCAGCGGTGGCTTCAGCGCGCTCCTCTTTGGCGCGAGTGGCGGCGCCTCTGCCCCCATTGAGAAAGGCGACACCGGTGGCGTCCCAACAGCGACGCCAGGCGATAGCGCGATCACAGGAGACCGCATTGACGTTGTGCGCAACGGATCATTCAGCCTCGAAGTTGCGGACGTTGAGGCAAGCCTCACAAAACTGACAGGCGTGGTGAAGAGCCAGGGCGGCTACGTCTCTGGCAGCTATCGCTATACCGATACGTCGACCCCGTACCTCACAGTGACGTTCCGGGTCCCCTCTGCGTCGTTTGACGCGGCGGTGCTGGCGCTGCGCGCTGAAGGCACGGTTCTCTCCGAGCAGATCAGCACCTATGAGGTGACAATGCAGCTCGTTGACCTTGAGGCCCGCCTGCGCAACCTGCGCGCCTCAGAGACGGCACTCCTCGAACTTATGACACAAGCGACGACCGTTTCGGATGTACTCGCGGTGCAGACGCAGCTCACATCAGTGCGTAGCGACATTGAGTCATACGATGCGCAGCGCGCATCTCTCGCCGATCAGGTCGCCATGACCACGGTCTCGGTGACGATCAGCCTGATCGGTTCGTCAATCGGCAACGCAACAAGCGGATTTGACCTCGGCAAAGAGGTTGCACGCGCGATTGCAAACCTGATCGCTGTTGGCCGAACGGTCATCATTGCGGCGATCAACCTGGTCATCGTGGTCTTGCCTATCGCACTGGTTGGCGCACTCGCTGGTGGCTTACTGGGCCGAACGATCACGCCACTCTTCGCGCTGTTGCGCCGACTGATGGGGGTTGGGGTGGTAGCGAAGCGAACGGTACGTCGCCGCTAGGAGCAGCGTAAGGAGCGAACTGGGCGCAGCCCTACGGTGCGATGGAGAGCATCTGCATAGTCTCGATCTCACCCTGCTGCGCAGTGATGATTGCAGCGGCGAGCTCTTTGATCTCGGTGCTGATACCGTCCTCACCGGCAGTAACCGCCATGGAGATTGCACCCTGATGATGGAACGTCATCGCGGCGATCCACGCACTATCAAAGGCTGATCCGGTTAGGGAGGCAAGATCGATGAGCTCCTGCTCGCTGAGCATCCCCTCCATTTCCGACCCATGCCCCATTGCGGCATGGCTGTCTAGCGGCTGATTCCACTTCGTGAGCAGCGCCGTCATCTGTTCAATCTCCGGCCCCTGCCCTCCTTGAATCTTCTGTGCGAGTTGAATAATCTCGGGGCGAGCAGCGGATGTTGAACTCAGTGCCAGATCTGCGAGTTCCACTGCCTGTTGGTGGTGTGGGATCATCATCTGGGCGAACATGACGTCGCTATCGTTGAAATCCGCAGCACCAGCGGTGCATGCAGCGACGAATGTGAGCGCGGAGAGCACCAGTGCAAGTCGAGCTTTCATGTTCCCCACCCCCTACATACTGCCTGCGGCGATTGCGATGACGGCCGCCGTCAGGAGGCCAATTGCGATGCCAAGAGCACCGGCCCCCCATGCAGCAAGGTTGATGGCGCCCAGGGGGGCGTCTTCGGCCTCGCCGTGTGAACCGTGCCCAGGAGTCGCATGATCGCTCATGCGTCGTAGTATCCCAGACGATGAGAATCAACTTCGGAGACGGGTTCGAGCTGGTCGGCGTGGAGAGCGCCGATGAGTTGCTGCTCGTGCCGCCGTGCGCCAACGCGAGCGCCGACCACGCCACCTGCACCTGGTGGGAGGACGCAGACCGTGGCAGCAAGGCGGCGGTCGGCGGCGGCGCAGCACCGAACCCGGCGGCGCGCGCCAGCACACCGGCAGGGGGGAAGAACGCCCTCGCCGCATTCTTAGGTGCCGATGTAGAGCCGGC
The DNA here is from genome assembly GCA_026389535.1 of Chloroflexota bacterium. Classification (GTDB taxonomy): domain Bacteria; phylum Chloroflexota; class Limnocylindria; order Limnocylindrales; family Limnocylindraceae; genus Limnocylindrus. Next base: position 2,220 of record JAPLHR010000033.1, on the reverse strand, counting down.
GCCAGCATTTAATCCATTTGCGCCAGAGCCGCCAACGCGTGAGGAGGCGCTGCGTGATGCCGCCGCTGCGCCCGGACAGCCACCGAAGTTGCGCCTCCTCACGCGACAACTCCCAGTAAGTGGGCCAATGGGTTGGATTCTGCTCGCGAAAGGTGAGCCAGTTGCTTACTGCCAAGCGGGACCTCTTTCGGCCTTCCCGCGCGCGCAACGCTTGCGTGATCGCTACCCCGATCTTCCCGACAGCCCGCCGCCAGCGATCATCACCTGCATCTCGGTCGTGCCAGCGGCGCGCGGAAGCGCGCTCGGTAGTGCGCTGGTCGCCGGTGTGCTCGCTCGACTCGGCACCGCCGGTTTCGCCGCCGCTGAGGCGTATCCCGAAGAACCAGAGGATGTGGCTGACCCAGAGCACACTTCTGCTGCCACGCAGCGCTTCTGGGAGCGTCTCGGCTTCACCGTTGCAGCGACAGGCCCCGCTTGACTAATGACCACCACCAACGCGAACTTCGAAATCGTCGCGAACATTAGTGAGGGGCGCAACGCAGAAATCCTGCAGCAAGTTTCCGTCGCGATCCAGGCTGTTCCGGGCGTAACGCTGCGAGACGTTCACACCGATGCCGATCACGATCGGAGCGTGTTCACGTATGTCGGGGCCGGCGGCATTGAGCTCGTGGCGGCAACTCTCGCCCTCGCACGCATCGCCGTCGCACGAATTGACCTCTCGAGCCCGGCAAAATCAGGAGAGGGTCGCGGTGTGCACCCACGCATCGGCGCGCTTGATGTTGTGCCGGTTGTACCGATCTCGCCAGAGGCAACACTTGAGCAGGCCGCCGAGATCGCCCGCGTGGCTGGCGCCGCGCTCGCGAACACGCTGAACATTCCAGTGCACCTCTACGGCGCTGCAGCGCGCAGCGAAGATCGGCGCTCACTTCCAACGTTGCGGCGCGGCGGATTCGAGGAGCTAGCGGCACATCAGGCGGCGGAGGGCGGTGAACCAGACTTCGGCCCACGCGAGCCGCACCCGACCGCAGGCGCAACCGCTGTTGGGGCGCGCACGCTGATGGCGGCGTGGAACATCGCGCTTGCTGGCTCCGACGCCGACACACTCCTTCAAGTCTCCAAAGAGATTGCGCGAGAGATTCGCGGCACAACGCCTGGTGGTGTGCACGGACTGCAGGCGCTCGGCTTCCCGCTTGCAAGCAAAGGGATCGCGCAAGTGTCGATGAACCTGCACGACTTACTTGAGGCCACCGATTGCGGCGATACGTTACATGCGATTCGTGAGCGCATTCGCGCGGCAGCAAGTAGTCGCGGCGTTCAGATTGGTGAGACAGAGGTTGTCGGGCTACTCCCTAAACGTGCGCTAGTTGCCGGCGGCAACCCAGCGACGCTGCAGATCAGCGGTGGCTGGGAGCGCGTTGTTCTAGATCGCTAGAAGTGCAACCGCAACAATCGCAAGAAGGATTGCGGGGATCAGGCAGCCGGACCGTTTAGCTGACCCACCACCTGACGATCGCGGTGACCCGTCGTTGTCGGTGATCGCCGCAAAGAGGATGAACTCGTCGACTGAAGTGCCATTGTTGTTCAGGTCGAACGCTCCCCCGTCGTTAGCTCCGTCGTCGCCGCCGTCATCGCCACCAAAATCGCCGTCATTCATCCTTGCCACCTCCGAAGGGGTTCATTGGTGATTGGTACCAGAGCATCGCGCGCTGCTTGCTCTCGTCCTCTTTGCGCTCCTGACACTTCTCTGAGCAGGCTACTCCGCCGGGAGGTAGCGGATCAAGGAAGGTTCGAATCTCGTACGTCGGCTCGCCAGGGGCGATGTCGCGCTTGCAGGTAATGCAGCGAAGCTCACTCATAGAGGGAGTAGAGCAGTTGGCTGTGCCAACAGTCTGTCGCGGGGATCAGCCGAGGCCGAGTGTTCCACTGGCCGCTGTCTCAGTGCCGCCGAGCCCTTCAACACGCGCCTCGATGATGACGGTCGTCGTCTCTTCTGGGAGTGCCGAGATGGTGATGGCGAGCTTCTGCTGCGCAGGTGGCGGCGTCGCCAAGCCCTGCTCCTTGCAGAACGCCTTGATCGCCGCATCGGCCTTACCGGCGTCATCGACCATCGACATTGGGATGACAATCTTCGGCTCCATCTGGCTGATGAGGCGCGATGCGGCTTGCGGAGAAAGCTCGCCGCCCACAGGGACGAGAACAATGTCGCAACCTGGTAGTTCG
>JAPLHR010000099.1 GCA_026389535.1 Chloroflexota bacterium | reverse complement strand
TCTTCTGGTGCGCGTGCAAACAGTTCACGCATGAACGTCTCATCGCGTGCGCCCTTCTCATCGTCGGTAAAGAGTCCGTGATGGCCCCACCGTGCGCGATGCAGCTTGATGAACTCTGCAAGATCGTCAACGGCGTGTGAATGCGCACTGATCGTCACACCGGCGCCTTCACCGCGTCGTACCTTGCGGCGAATCTCATGACGATCTTTCTTATCGATGCGCTCAAGATGTTCATCAAACGTCGTGATGTTTGTGAGATCAATCGCTGGCGCGGGATCTTCAATTGTGGCCGTTGCGGCTCTGGTGGCGTTCATCGCGAGTGCGCTCATGAGCAACTCATGGGCGCGATCGGCACGACGTAAACGTCGAAGGTCGAGTGCGGATGCATCGGCAAAGAGATGTGCGACGAGTGCATCAATAGCAGCGGTGCTCTCCGTGCTGGTTAGATCGATCAGTACCGTTGCGTAATCGATGTGATACGTCGCGCCGAGATAGCGCACGCCATCTGGCCGAAGCATGAGTGGCAGATAGGCGTAGAGCGCGCCAGTAGCGTCGTAGACCGCGAGTGAGATATCGGTGGCCTCTGCGCCGTAGCCGATCCACCATGCCTCGTGCACGGCACGGTTGCTGAAGGCGCTTGCAGTTGGGTTTGTTGCCAGAAGTCGCTCCCACTCACTTGCCGGCAGCTCGGCGAGCGGCAAGGTTCGTACGGTCCAGGCGGTGGTGGATGTCATGCGCCTATCGTACCGCCCGATACGCAGGGGGTACGTGTGACGCACGATCCTGCGTGGATGCAGTTCACCGAGCGTGCCCGCGATGCACTGGCCGAGTTGCAGCGCGCCGCCGCGCCCGTGTTGGCGCTCCTCGCCCCGCAACGTTGCGGCGCCTGCGGCATCGAGGGGGCGCTGCTCTGCTCCGAGTGTTGCGATGAGCTTGGTCTGGCTGGTGCTGGCCGCGTTGAGCGCGGTGCCGCGCCACCGGGCTGCGCCGCTGGCGCATGGATCGGTCCGTACGAGGGTGGCCTCGGCGAGGCGGTGCGCGCGCTCAAGTTCCACGATCTTCCCGCGCTGGCTGAGCCGCTTGGCCTTGGGTTACGAAGTGCGATTCGTGTTGTGCAACAGGAGCTCGGCGGTGACGCGACACTGGTGCCGATTCCCACCGATCCGGCGCGGCTTCGTGACCGTGGCTTCGATCATGCCGCCCTGATCGCGGCCGCTGCTGCACGCGCGCTCCCGTGCGCACTGGTGCCACTCCTTGAGCGGACGAGGGCGGTGCCGGCCCTCCATACGCTCGGTCGGGCTGAGCGGCGGCGGGTCATGGACCGTGTCTTCGCAGTACGCGCTGGCGTCAAACTGCCACAGCGCGTGATTCTGGTCGACGACATTTGGACGAGTGGGGCTACCTTCGAGGCGGCGGCGGGGGCCCTGCGAGCTGCCGGGTGCACGACCATCGGCGTGGTCGCCGTGGCGCGGGAGGCGCTCGTAAACAGTGCGTAAGGTGGCGAGCGGTCTGCGGCGCGGCGTGGCACTCTCTCCCCATGGCAGCCAAGCGACCGAAACTGAAGAGCAGCGCACCAGCCGCAGCGGCTGGGCGACTCGATCGCATGCTCGGCGCCCATCTCGCCGCAGGGCCTGGGCTCGTCAAGGCGGCCGATCGCGCCGCAGCGGTTGGGGCAATGGGGCTGCAGATCTTCACCGGCAACCCAACGGGCTGGGCGCGTCGCGCCGAACTCCCCAAGGAGCTCCCCGCCTTCCGCGCCCGCATGAAGGAGCACGGCTTCGGGCCGCTCGCCGTACACGCCGCCTATCTGGCGAACCTTGCCGGACCGAACCCGGTCTTCCGTGAGAAGACGGTGGAGCTGCTTCGCCACGAGCTTCGCGTGGCGCCCGAGTACGGCGCCTCGTTCGTCAACGTCCATATCGGCTCACACATGGGAACGGGCATTGAAGCCGGCGTCGCCCGTGTCGCCGAAGCGGTGGAGCGCATCCTGGACGGCGTGCCGCTTGCCGACGACTCAGCACTCCTGGTGCTCGAGAACAGCGCTGGTGGTGGCAATGGGATCGGCGAGAGCCTCGACGAGTTAATCAACATCCACGAATCCATGGCCGCCCGCGGCATCGATATGTCGCGCGTTGCCTACTGCCTCGACTCTGCGCATCTCTGGGGTGCTGGCGTTGAGATGAAAGGCGACGATGAGGTTGACCGACTCGTCGAGCAGTTTGATAAGAAGATCGGCCTCGAGAAGCTCGTGATGATCCACTACAACGACAGCAAGGCGGCGCACGGCTCAAAGCTCGATCGTCACCAACACATCGGTGGCGGCGAAGTAGGAACGCGCGGTCTCGCGGCGCTCATTCGCCATCCACGCCTCGCGCACGTGAACTACTACCTCGAAACACCTGGCATGGAAGAGGGCTGGGACAAACTGAACATCGAGCGCTCCCTGCAGCTCTCTGAGGGCACGCTTAAGTTGAAGCCACTCCCTGCAGAGGAGCCGAAGGTCAAGAAGGCAAAGAAGTTTCCAGCGAAACCAACCCCTGCTGTGAAGCCTACGGTAAAGAAAGCGGCCGCGAAGAAGAAGCGCTAGCGCAGTGAGCCAACACCGCGCCGATACGGCGAGAGGGCGAAGAGCGCACCGCCACCAACGACCAAGCTGCCAACCCCCACCAGTCGATCGACCAGTGCAAGTGCAATCGCTGATTCAGGTGTGAAGCCGAAGAGCGCAACAAGAATGCCCACCATCCCCGCCTCAACAATGCCGATACCTGCTGGCGTAAATGGCACCACGGTGAGCACCGCTGAAACGAGTGCCACGAAGATGGTGCTCGCAATGCCGATCTGACCAGCCGCAGGATTTACAACAAAGAGCCCAAGTGCCATCGCAACCGAAGCAAGGCGTACTGACTCGCCGATCCAAATTGCCAGCGAGTACGG
>JAPLHR010000107.1 GCA_026389535.1 Chloroflexota bacterium | reverse complement strand
GACCTCGACGCGAATTACAGCGCCCGCAATCAATTCCTGGGGGACCTCTAAAGATTCTGTCGGCGCTGGTTCAACCGTGTACTCCGGCTCAGCGAAGAAGCTGAGGATCAGGGCGACTGAGAGTACGGAACCAGCAATCAGGGCAGGCCATCGATATCGGTGCAGCACGAACGCATCGTGCGTTCCGAGAGGTATTCCGTACGTACCACGCCACTCTGGCGTGGAGCGGGACTAGATCTGCTTAAGCTTGGGCAGCACCTCTTCGGCGAAGCGGATCATCGACTCCTCATCGTGCGGGGTAGAGAAGCCGGCAATCAGGTGGCGGTAGCCGATCTTTAGGTATGGAGCGAGATGCTCCACGACCTGATCGACGGTGCCAACCGGCTGGTTTTCCCAAGCTGGTTCAATGCCGTTCGCGGCGAACTGGGCCTTGTGGATGCGCAGGGCCTCGGCGGCATCGTTGCGAATCACCACGTTGCCAATGCCAATGGTGCGGTCGATCGTGCCGGGATCGCGGCCAATCGCCTCGCAGTGCTTCAGCAGCACCTCTTCCTTATGTGCGACCTGCTCAGGGGTGCCGCTGACGTTGTTGGCGTCGCCGTACTTGGCAACGAGTTTGAGCGTGACCTGCTCGCCACCGCCGCCGATCAGGATCGGCAGGTGCTTCTGAATTGGGAGTGGCAGGTTGCGCACCGTCTTCGCCTTGTAGCGCGGGCCGGTGGCGGTCGGTTCGGTGCCGTCGAGCATGCCGCGCATGATCGGCAGGGCCTCGCCGAGCCAGCGCAGGCGCTCTGGGAAGCCATCACCAAAGTTCAGGCCGAAGTGCTCGTGCTCCTCTTCGAACCAGGCGGCACCCACACCAAGGATGGCGCGGCCGTTGGAGATGTGGTCGAGGGTGGTGGCGAGCTTCGCCGTGATGGTTGGCTCACGGAAGGTGTTGGCACCGACCATCAGGCCGATGCGAATCTTCGAGGTGTTCTCGGCCCACGATACGAGTGTCGACCAGCCTTCGAACATCGGTCCGTTCGGGTTGCCGATGATCGGATACATGTGGTCCCAGGTCCAGAGGGTGTCGAAGCCCACGCGATCAGCGGTCACACCCATCGACTTGACCGACTTCCACTCGGTGAACTGGGGCCATACCAGCGCGCCAATCTTGACCTCACCCACGATGAACCCTCCTTAACCCCTGCGGCAGGCCGCCGCGTTGCGCCAAGGGTACTCCTCGGCAGCCCTCTCGCGTAGAGTTGGCGGACTGTAAATCAGAGCCTCTGGTTCAGCCCGCTAGTTAGAGGTGCATCGTGGCCAAGGAAACCGTTGACGGAGAGACACAGCCAAAGAAGAAGAAGATGAGCAAGAAGCGCAAGTTCCTCATCGCCCTCGGCGTCATCGCTGGCCTCCTCGTTGGCGCATGGGTCCTCGTTGTCACCCCAGCGATCAACAAGCTCGCAACCGAGCAGCTGCAGGCCGCTGGCCTTGAGGGCGCGATCGTTGAGATCCGCGCCGACGGCGCGAAGATCACCCTTCCGACACTTCCGGCATCTATCGCTGGTGGCAGCTTGATGGCGACCAATCTCGTCTTTGAGTTCGGCGGCTTCGGTATTGACGACGTCAACACCCTGATGGCCGGCGCCGAGTCGGGCACGATCGTTCTCCCTGAAGGGACGCGCTTCACGATGACGGCGGACACCTTCTCATCGTTTGCGGACTTGACCGTGATCGGCACCGATAAGACGGCCGCACTGACCGGAACGATCTCCAACGAGCTCGCCCAAGCACTCGCAGCGGCGATCAAGGATGGAAAGATCGAAGGTTCTGATGCGACTGCGGGGCTCCCAATGAGCGACATCGTCTTGACGCCTGGGGCCGACGGAACGGTGATGACTGCAACGATTGACGTTGCGGCGATGCTGGCGCTTCTCGCGCAGTAGCTGCGGATTGCGCAGCGTGGCTGCGCCGTTCGCTAGCCGACGATATTGACGAGGCGCCCGCCGGCGTGGATCACCTTTTTCGGCGCGCGCCCCTCGAGGGCGATCTGCACCTTTGGTGAGGCGAGGGCGAGCACTTCGATCTCGGCCTCGGTGGCGGTGGCGCTCACGGTGAGCTTGTCGCGCAGCTTTCCGTTGACCTGTACCGGTAGTTCGCGAGTGCTCTCGGTTAGCAGGCTGCTGTCAATGGTTGGCCATGCGCACTGATGAATCGAGGTCCAGCGCGGGTCGCTGGCGCTGATGCCGGCGGCCGCCTGCACGCGGCTATGCATCTCGTCGGCGAGGTGTGGCGCCATTGGCGCGATACCGGCGAGCAGATAGTGGATCGCCTCGTTCCACGCCGCGGTGCCAGCAACGGGGCTGCCGCGATACGGGAAGAGCGCGTTGGCAAGCTCCATGAGCTTGGCGACGGCGGTGTTGAAACGGAAGGCCTCGATGTCGGTGCCCACGCCGCCGAGCGCCTTGTGTGCCGCGCGTCGTACTGCAGCTTCACCTGCGGCCTGATCTTGGCCTGCGGGGAGCACGCCAGAGTTCGGATCACCCGGCTCCTTGCCGTGTGGGTCGAGCGCGAGGGTCCAGATGCGGCCAAGGAAGCGCACCATGCCGCTGATGCCGCTCGACGACCATGCGCCGCCCTGATCCCACGGGCCCATGAACATCAAGAAGAGGCGCACCGCATCGGCGCCGTGTCGGCTGACGAGTTCGTCGGGGTCTTGAACGTTGCCGCGCGACTTTGACATGCGCTCGCCGTCGGCACCAAGGATCTGCCCCTGATTGAAGAGGCGCGTGAACGGCTCTGATTCACCGATCAGCCCAAGGTCGCGCATCGCCTTGGTGAAGAAGCGCGAGTAGAGCAGGTGCATCACAGCATGCTCGGCACCACCGGTGTACTGATCCACTGGGCACCACGTATCAACGAGCTTGCGATCCACTGGGCCAAGTTCGTTCTTTGGCGCCAAGTAGCGATACCAGTACCACGACGAATCGACGAAGGTGTCCATCGTGTCGGTCTCGCGCTGACCAGGGCCGCCGCACTTCGGGCAGGGCACGTTGAGCCACGCCGTCGCGGTCTTCAGTGGCGACTCACCAGTCGCCTTGAAGTCGACGTCATCTGGAAGCGTGACGGGGAGCTGCTCCACCGGCACGCCGACCGGGCCGCAGGTCTCGCAGTGAATGATTGGGATCGGTGTGCCCCAATAGCGCTGGCGGCTGATCAGCCAGTCGCGCAGGCGATAGGTGACCTTCTTCTCGCCGCTCTTGCTGCTCTCAAGATGGGCGATCGCCTTGGTGAGCGACTCAGGCCAGGCGGCGCCGTTCCAGGCTGGGCTGTTCACCGCTACGGCGGCACCCTCGGTCTTCTCCACATACGGGAGCGGTACGTCGTTTGGTGTAGCGGCCAAGTTTGCTGGCGCCACTACTGGAACGATCGGCAGGCCGAACTGCTGGGCGAACTCGTAGTCGCGCTCGTCGTGCGCAGGCACCGCCATGATCGCGCCCGTGCCGTAGCCGGCGAGCACGTAGTCGGCGATCCAGACTGGAACCTTCTCACCGTTCACTGGGTTGATGGCAAACGCACCAGTGGCCACACCACTCTTCTCTTTAGTGGTGGTGAGGCGGTCAATTTCGGTCTTGCGCTTGGTTGCCTCGATGTAGGCGGTGACGGCAGCGCGCTGCTCTGGCGTGGCGATGGCCTCCACCAGCTCATGCTCCGGTGCGAGCACCATGAAAGTTGCGCCATAGAGCGTGTCGGGGCGCGTAGTGAAGACGCGCAGCTTCTCGCCGCCGGCGTGGTGTGCTGCAGGTGCAACGGTGAAGTCAACTTCGGCGCCTTCGGAGCGGCCGATCCAATTCGTTTGCATCGTGCGAATCGGTTCTGGCCAATTGAGCCCCTCAAACGAGAGGAGCTCG
>JAPLHR010000006.1 GCA_026389535.1 Chloroflexota bacterium | reverse complement strand
TGCCGCCTGCGCATCTGCAAAGACACCTCCACCAGCCACAGGTTGAGCGGCAGGGATCACAAAGGTTGCGCCAACCTCGATTCCGGTTGCGTTTGGATCAACGACGTAGAGGCCGCTCGGCGTTGCAGCGCCCGTTGGGATATTCGTTCGCGACAGCAGCAGCAGGAGAGCCAGTAGGGCAGCCGCCGCTCCGATAGCGCCGATGCTTCGTTGCGAAAATGGTCCGATCACAGGCCAGGGAGCCCAGGCATGATGCGCGAAAGCAGCGTTAGGCCGCCAGTCGCAATCAGTACGCCAATGCCTGCGACGAGGAGTCCGCCAATGATGCCGGCGGCGCGCGTACCGCCACGGAGCCGGCCCATGAGTCGTTGCAACGTCGCAGGACTGCGATCAGCTACGGCTGCCAAGAGCAAGAACGGCAGCGCAAGTCCAACGCTGTAGAGCGCCAGCAGCAGTGCCGCACCAGCAGGGTTGCTTCCAGCTGCCGCGATGCCGAGGATTGCCCCAAGGACGACACCGATGCAGGGCGTCCAGGCGATGGCGAAGGCGGCACCGAGCAGGAGGCTGCCGAGGTAGCCGCCGCGCAGAATCGGCGTGGGTGCACGCATGCGGTCGAGCTGTGGGATGCGCAGGATGCCAGCAAGATGCAGGCCACCGATCGTCACAGCAACGCCCACGGGAATCTGCAAGATCGGCAGAAGGCGTCCGGCGGCGCCGCCAACGTAGCCGGCGCTGATGCCGAGGGCGATGAAGATCGCGCTAAAGCCACAGGTGAAGAGGAGGGCGTGAGGAATTCGTGATGTGCCAGTGCTCAGCGCGGCGAGTCGACCGAGATAGGCGGGGACGATTGGGAGGACGCAGGGCGAGAGGAAACTCAGCACGCCCGCGAGCAGTGCGGTGAGGGCGTTAACGCTCTCCATCGACCTGGCCTACGGCACTGCGCACAAATGCGGCGATCTGCATCGGGCTGACGGCGAGCGGTAACAGCTTCCCCGCAACCTCAAGTGCCGGGATCTGTTCAAGAAGTCGCGCATGCACCGCTGGGTCCTCCTCAATGTTCACCATGCTGAGCGTAAGGCGCGAGCCCCCCTCAGTGATGAGTGTGCGCACGATCGCCTCTGTTCTCTCGCAGAGTTCGCACCCTGGGCGACCGTAGAGCGTGATCAGGGGCTGCTCCATGCGGGTATTCTCCCACGCCGCGTTCAGATACCCTACAGGGGGCCCCTGTAGCTCAGTGGATAGAGCGCCGCCGTCCTAAGGCGGGCGTCGTCGGTTCGATTCCGGCCGGGGGCACCATGAGACGAGCAGGAGAGGAGGGCACGATGGGCGATGCGTCACGGATGCAGAAAGAGATCCCTGACTTCCAGCAGCCGCCCGATGTTGGGGTGCTGCGTAATGGTGCGTTCCTGCGCCTCTGGATCGCCCAGCTCTTCACCCAGATCGGTGGCAACGTTGTGCTCTACGGTCTCACGGTGCTCGTTGCCGAGCGCAGTGGCTCCACCTCAACGCTCAGCGCCCTCTTCTTGAGCTTCCTTGTCCCAGCCGTTCTCCTTTCGCCAATTGCAGGCGTATGGGTGGATCGACTCGACAAGCGGCTGGTGCTAATCGTCGCCAACCTGACCCGTGCCGGCGCATTCTTCCTGATGCTTGGCAGTGTCGATACACTGGGCATCGTTCTCTTACTGAACATTTTGGCAAGCATCATGACGACCCTCTTCGCACCCGCTGAGCTCGCCATGATCCCGCTTCTCGTTCGCCGCGAGCAGCTCACCTCAGCGAATGGGCTCTTCACCTTCACCCTAAATGCAGCATTCGCCTTGGGATTTGCGCTGCTGGGGCCCGCGGTTGTGCGAATTGCGGGCCCGGAGGCGGCCATCATTCTAGTTGCGGCGCTCTTCCTCCTCGCGGGACTTCTCTGCTTTGGGCTCCCAGCCTCACCACCATTGAAGATTGAGGGCAACCTGCGCTCCAACACGACGCGTGCCACCCGCACTACGACGAGCGAACTGGTCGAGGGCCTGCGGTTTATCTGGGGACACAGCTCAGTGCTCTGGTCGTTGGCCTACCTCTCAATCGCTGCCAGCGTCGTCGGGGTGATGGGGGTTCTTGGCCCCGACTACGTGCATGACGCCCTTGGCCTTGATGCGCGCGATTTCTGGTTGATTGTCTTGCCCATTGGCCTCGGTGTCGTGACCGGTATCCTGGCGCTCAACAGTTGGGGTGCCAACCTTTCACGCCGCCGCCTGATCGAGGGTGGGCTCATTGGCGTCGGTTCGGGCCTCGCGCTCCTTGCCCTAGCGGTGCCGATCAGCCTCGCGATTTCTGATGGTGCGCAGCTCTTGGGCGATCTGCCGCTCGATGCAGGTGCTTCGACGCTGGCGATGGTGATCTTTGTCGCCTATTTCGCGGGCGTCTCGTACGGTCTCGTGGCGATCCCTGCACAAACTGCGCTGCAAGAGGCGCTGCCGGAGGAGGTGCGTGGGCGTGTCTTTGGCGTCTTGAACATGCTCGTCAGCCTCGGCAGCTTTGTGCCGATCATCGCTGTGGGCCCGATTGCCGATGCCGTTGGGGCAACGAACACGCTCCTGGGCGTCGGTGTCGTCATTGTGCTCGTGGCGATTGCCTCAATTGTGCGTGGACCGCAGCGAACGGCGCGGCCGTAACGCCTGGCGCTTGCTAGCCGCGCAGCAGGGCGACGGCGATCTCTCCCGCGAGGCGAGCATTCGACTCCGCCAGTGCGAGGTTGGCGGGGATTGATCGCGAATCTGTAGCCGCGGCAATCGCCGCCAAGATCTTAGGCGTGGCCTTCGGGCCAGTTGCTCCAGCTCGCTCAGCCTCAGCGAGCCCAGCGGCAATGGCATCGGCGATCTCTGCTGCGGGGATCTCAGCTTCGAGCGGGATTGGGTTTGCAACCAGCATGCCGCCAGGCCAGCCAAGTGCCGTGTTCGCCTTGGCAATCGCGGCAATCTCCGTGGCACTCTCAACGCGATGGTTGAGTGCGAGGCCACTGCTGCGACTCCAGAAGGCGGGGAAGGTGCTCGTCTGGTAGCCGATCACGGGAACACTTAGCGTCTCAAGCACCTCGAGTGTCTTCGGCAGATCGAGAAATGCCTTAGCGCCGGCACTCACCACGATGACTGGATGGTGCGACATCGCACCGAGATCCGACGACACATCAAAGCTCAGCTCGGCGCCGCGATGCACACCGCCGATGCCACCAGTTGCAAAGACACGAATGCCGGCGAGTCCAGCGATCGCGACCGTTGCGGAGACCGTGGTGACGCCAGTGCGCTTCGCCGCGATTGCAACAGGTAGATCGCGCTCGGCGAGCTTCTCGTCGGCGGCGAGGACGAGCGCCTCATGATGTGGCTCGATGCCCGCCCAGAGTTCGCCATCGATCACGGCGGTGACGGCGGGGATTGCACCGGCCGCGCGAATCGCCGCGTTAACTCGATCAAAACACTCGCGGTTGTAGGGGGCGGGGAGGCCCATCTTTGATGTGATGGTGGACTCGAGGGCGACGACGGGCATACCAGAGGCGAGTGCAGCGGCTACCTCAGCAGACTGGCGGACGTTCACGAAGCCTCCCTCTGGTCACTCTCGGTCGCCTGTCGCTGCAGATGACCCGCCGCAGCTGTGTGTCCAGCGGCAAGCGCATCCTCCCATGATTCGCCACGCGTTCGCGCAACGAGGAGGCCGCCGGCGAATGCGTCGCCGGCACCCGTACTGTCGATCCCCGGTGGGAGTGGATGCGCGGGGAGTGCGGCAACGTGCTCACCCTCTGGTGAGCGCACCTCAGCGATCCCTGCACCATGTTTCGCGATGAGGATGGACCCAGGGAGTGGGCGATTAAGTAGATCGAGATAGGCACACTCCTCTTCGTTGGCAAACAAGAGCGTGGGGGCCAGTTCAGCGAAGCGACGACGACTCTCCTCGGGGCCCCAGGCGCTCAACGCGCCAACCGAGGAGGCATCGAGCGATGTGGGGATCCCCGCGTGACGTGCGTGGGCGAAGAGTCGACGTGTGGTCTCGCCGAGTGGCTCGCCGAGAAGCGAGTAGGCGGGGGCGTGGAGCCACGATCCGCCCGTCAGGGCCGCAGGACCCGGGTCGCGTAGGGAGAGGGCGGCGGCGCGGTCGGGGAGCATGGTCCGCTCACCATCTGGTTCAACTACCACCACGATGCTGGCGCTGCGGCCACCGCGCTGCAGGAGCGGCTCCACCCCAGCTCGCAGGAGGGCCGCCTCAAGAGCCTCGGCGGTGGCGTCGTCACCGACAGCGCCGATGAAGCGCGCTGAGCCCCCAGCGGCCACCGCCGCCACCGCGACGTTGGCGGCACTCCCACCACGCCGTCGCGTGATCTGGGCGGCGGCGTCGGAGCCGCGCCGCCAGGGTGCGTCAAGCCGCACGGCGATCTCGTCGATCAGGTCGCCCACGCAGACGATCAGTGGGGCTGGGGTCGCTCGGTTCGCTCGGTCGATCATGCGGGGGAGTGTATCGGCTATTCTCTGGCTCCTTGGGCGGTTAGCTCAGTTGGTTAGAGCGCAGCCTTGACATGGCTGAGGTCACAGGTTCGAGTCCTGTACCGCCCACCAGAACGTAATGGCGTGGAGAGGGGTCCAAGGGATGGCAGACGAGGCAGCGGCAGCAGAAGTCGTCGAGATCGACGAGATCCTTGAAGCCCCCGCGCGCGGCTCTGCAGAGGAGCTTCTCGATGCCGGCGCGAGCGACAACCTCAGCCGCATGCGGCACTCCGCCGCTCACGTCATGGCCGAAGCGGTCGCGCGCCTCTTCCCCGGCGCAAAGCTCGGCATCGGTCCAGCGATCACCGATGGTTTCTACTACGACTTCCTACTAGAGCGCGCCCTCACCCCCGACGATCTGGCCGCCATTGAGGCCGAGATGTCGAAGAGCATCGCCGCGAACCATACATTCACGCTCGCCGAGCACACCTTCGACGATGAGCGTGCCGCACTGGTGCGCGCGGATCAACCCTTCAAGATTGAGATCATGGACGACCTCGCCAAGGCTGCCGCAGCGGAGGGGAAGCCTGCCCCGAGCGTCACGACCTACCAGCACGGCGAATTCCAAGATCTCTGCCGCGGTCCGCACGTTGAGAGCACGGGGAAGATCGGTCCGTTCAAGTTGCTCTCGATTGCTGGAGCATATTGGCGCGGGAAGAACGATCGACCGATGCTGCAGCGCATCTATGGCACCGCGTGGGAGACGCAAGAGCAGATCGACCAGTACCTGTGGCGACGTGACGAGGCCCGCAAGCGCGACCATCGCAAGCTCGGCGTAGCGCTGGACCTCTTCTCGTTCCACGACGTCTCGCCCGGGAGTGCCTTCTGGCACCCGAAGGGGCAACGACTCTGGCGCACGCTCGAAGGTGCGATGCGTGAGATGCAGGATCGCCGTGGCTATCAGGAGATCTCTACACCGATCGTCGTCAGCAAGCACCTCTGGGAGCAGTCGGGTCACTGGGATCTCTATCGCGAGAACATGTTCATCATTGAATCCGAGGGTGAAGAGTTCAGCCTGAAGCCGATGAACTGCCCCGAGAGCACCGTGATCTATCGCACGCGCACGCGCAGCTACCGTGATCTGCCGCTGCGACTCTCTGAATATGGTCGACTGCACCGCAACGAACTGTCAGGAACACTGAGCGGACTCACCCGAGTGCGCCACTTCATCCAAGATGATGGCCACATCTACGTGCGCCCAGACCAGATTGAATCTGAAGTCGCAGCGCTGTTAGAAGAGGTTCGTGAGGTGTATGCCTGGTTCGATCTCCCAGTGGAGTTTGTCTTCTCGACCAAGCCTGCAAAGGCACTTGGCGATCCCAAGCTCTGGGAGAAGGCGGAGTCGATGATCGAGAAGGCGCTGCGCGACTCTGGCGCTAAATGGCAACTCAAGCCTGGTGACGGCGCCTTCTACGCGCCGAAGATTGACATCATCGTGCGCGACGCGCTCGGACGTGAGTGGCAGACGGCAACCGTGCAGGTAGACCTTGTGATGCTCCCGGAGCGATTCGATCTTACGTATACCGATGAGGCGGGGGAGCGCGTCCGCCCGATCGCCATTCACCGTGCGATCTACGGCTCGCTGGAGCGCTTCATCGGCATCTTGGTCGAACACTACGCTGGGGCCTTCCCGTTCTGGTTGGCTCCTGAGCAGGTCGTCATCATCCCGATTGCCGACCGCCACCTTGAATTCGTTACGGCGGGTGCCGCAGTGCTGCGCGCCGCCGGCATCCGCGTCAGCATCGATGACTCGTCGAACCGCATGCAGAATAAGATCCGTTTGGCTCAGGAGCAGAAGGTGCCGTTGATGCTCGTCGTGGGCGATAAGGAGATTGAGGCTGGCGGGGCCGCGCCACGTTGGCGCGATGGCACCCAGGAGCCTGCAACCAGCTGGGAGGCTCTCGCAGCCACCCTCGCGGCGCGCGCGGCCGCTCGCACCGCGTGAGGGTGCTACGCTCGCTACCCCCGCAAGGACGCTGTCCTCGGGTCCAAGGCTGATGATCGTGAGGGTCTGACCGATTAAGGATCTACGCATCAATACCCAGATCCGCGTTCCACAGGTGCGCGTTCTGGATGAAGAGGGGAACCAGCTCGGCGTTCTCGCTACCCCCGAAGCCCTGCGACAGGCACAGGAGCGCGGCCTTGACCTCGTAGAGATCGCCCCAACCTCGGCCCCCCCTGTCTGCAAATACCTCGACTACGGCAAGTTCAAGTACGAGGCCCAGAAGAAGGAGCAGGACGCCCGCAAGCGTCAGAAGGTTGCCGACCTGAAGGAGCTTCGCTGCACCCCCAAGATCGGGGATGCCGACCTGCAGACCAAGATCCGCCAGGCTCATAAGTTCCTCTCGGGGGGCGACCGGGTGAAATTCTCGGTCAAGTTCCGTGGCCGTGAGATGACCCACCCTGAGATTGGGCGGGCGATTTTGGACCGGGTTGTGAAGGGATTGGCCGATGTGGCCCAGCTCGAGCGCCCCTCACTCCTCGAGGGACGCTTCCTCTCCATCCAACTGGTAGCATTACCCCGACAGAAGGGTCAGACGGCCCCGGCACCCGGCACCGATGAGCCGGCCGTACCAGCCCTTGAAGGGGAGTAACCATGCCAAAGATGAAGACACACAAGGGCGCGCAGAAGCGCATCGGATTCACGGGCTCAGGGAAGCCGATCCGCGTGAAGTCGTGGCGCGGCCATCACCTTGAAATCAAATCGTCCCGACGCATCCGCCGCTACGCGGGGAAGGCCGTCCTCGGAACCACGCACAAGAATCAGATTTCACGCCTGCTGCCGTACGGCGGCTGAGCGACAACGAGAGGAGTAGAAGATGGCACGAGTTAAGCGCGGAGTTGCCGGTCACAAGCGCCACAAGCGCCTGCTTCAGGCTGCTGAGGGCCGACGTGGCTCACGCCACAAGCTCATTCGTCCGGCGCGCGAGGCCCTGCTACATGCCCTTGCCTACGCAACGCGAGACCGACAGCAGCGCAAGCGCCAGATGCGTGAGCTGTGGATCCACCGCGTTAACGCAGCGGCTCGCCTCAACGGCGTCTCCTACTCACAGTTCATCGCCGGCCTCAAGCGCAACAACATTGCGATTGACCGCAAGATGTTGGCCGACCTCGCTGTTCGCGATGCCGCGGCATTCACGGCGGTCGCGGTCGCAGCGAAGCGGCATTCACGGCGGTCGCGGTCGCAGCGAAGCGCGCCTAGCCCCTTCGGTCCGCGGTAGTGGACCTCGCAGCGCTCGAGAAGCAACTCCGCACACTGCAGGCTGACGCCGCAACGCGCATCTCTGCCGCCGCATCTACCGCCGATCTCGACGAGCTTGGCTCGTCGCTCCTAGGGAAGCGCGGCGCAATCACCGAGATCCTCCGTGGGATTGGCGCCCTTCCGGCCGACGATCGCCCAAAGATTGGCGTCGTTGCGAATGAGGTGCGCGCCGCGATCGACGCATCCGTCAACGCCCGGCGGGTCGCCCTCTCTGCGGGTGAGCTTCTGGAGCGCATTGAGCGAGAGCGCGTGGATGCGACGACACCTGGCCCAGCCCCGCGCCTCGGCTCACTGCATCCAATTCCTGAGACGATCGCGGCAATTGCCGAGATCATGTCCTCATTCGGATTTGTCGTTTCCGAAGGGCAAGAGATTGAAGACGACGTCACGAACTTCCAGTTGCTGAACATTCCAGAAGATCACCCGTCGCGCGACCTTTGGGACACCCTCTACCTGCAGGAGCCAGGGCGACTGCTCCGCACGCATACGTCGCCAGGGCAGATTCGCACGATGCAGGCCGGTGGCGCGCCGATTCGCGTCATCCTTCCTGGGCGCTGCTTCCGCTACGAGGCGGTCGATGCGAGCCACGGCTTTGAGTTCCACCAGGTCGAAGGGTTGCTAGTTGACCGTGGCGCAACGCTCGCCGATCTGAAGGGAATCCTCGACGAGTTGGCGAAGGGCCTCTTCGGTTCTGCCGCGCGCACAAGGTTCCGGCCAGGGTATTACCCATTCACGGAGCCATCTGTTGCCGTTGACGTCTCGTGGCCAGGCAGCAAAGACGGCTGGATGACAATTCTTGGGGCGGGCATGGTGCATCCCGTGGTGCTTGAGAATGGCGGCATTGATCCAGAGACACATCAAGGGTTCGCCTTCGGTCTCGGCGTTGAGCGCATCGCAATGTTGCGCCATGACATTCCTGACCTCCGCGC
The DNA here is from genome assembly GCA_026389535.1 of Chloroflexota bacterium. Classification (GTDB taxonomy): domain Bacteria; phylum Chloroflexota; class Limnocylindria; order Limnocylindrales; family Limnocylindraceae; genus Limnocylindrus. Next base: position 13,506 of record JAPLHR010000006.1, on the reverse strand, counting down.
CTTCCTTGAGAACGACCTGCGCTTCTTGGCGGGATTCCGATGAAGATTCCGCTCTCCTGGCTTCGTGAGTTCACCGATGTCCAGCTGACCGCCGAGCAGTTGGCCGAAGCGCTCACCCTGCGTGGCCTTGAGGTTCGCGGCGTGGAGCGTTGGGGGGCCAACTGGAGCAAGATGGTCGTTGGCGAGCTCCTTGAGGTGGGACCGCATCCGAAGGCCGATCGACTGCAACTAACGAAGGTGCGCATCGGCGATGGTCCAATCCTCAACATTGTCTGCGGTGCTCGCAACATTGCTGCTGGGCAGCGCATCCCGGTAGCGCTCGTTGGCGCGCAAATGCCCGATGGTCGACAGATTGAGCGCGCCGAGAAGATGGGGGTCGCATCTGAAGGGATGCTCTGCTCCGGGCAGGAGCTCGACGCAACCGACGACGGTGACGGCATCCTGATCCTTGATCCATCGGCCCCCCTCGGGGTGCCTCTTGTTGATTACCTGGGCGAGGATGTCATTGACGTCGACGTCAAGCCGAACCGCGGCGATCTCCTCTCGATCTTGGGGCTCGCCCGCGAGGTGGGGGCGATCACGGGAGCACCGGTGGCCTACGCAGCGCGACCGCTCAAAGAGGGGGGCGATGCCGTAGCTGCGGGGCTGGCCCTGCGCGTTGCGGATGAGGCGCTCGCACCGCACGTTGTTCTGCGCGTGGTCGACGGACTGAACGTTGCCGCATCGCCTGATCGAGTGCAGATGCGCCTGAAGGCGGCCGGCCTCCGCTCGATCTCGAACGTTGTTGATGCCACCAACTACATCATGTTGGAGCTCGGCAAGCCGACGCACGCGTTTGATCGTGCCAAGGTGGGCGACACCGTGCAGATTCGCCTCGCCAAGAAGGGGGAGAGCCTCGAGACGCTCGACCACGAGGTGCGCAGCCTCGATGCAACAGACCTGGTGGTCGCCGACGATCGCACCGCCCTCGCCCTTGCCGGTGTGATGGGGGGCGCGAGCAGCGAAGTTACGCCGTCCACCACGAGCGTGATCATCGAGAGCGCCATCTTCGCCCCAACGTCGGTTCGCCGCACCGCACAGCGGCACAGCCTGCGCTCTGAGGCGTCACATCGCTTTGAGCGCGGCCAAGAGCGCCGCCTTGCCGTACTTGGCGCCGATCAGGTAGCCGCACTCCTCACAGAGTGGGCTGGCGGTGTGGCCCGATCAGGACGCCTGGTAAGCGGTGCCGAAGAGGTCCCCGCAGCAACGCTGAACTTCCGACCTGCGCGTGTTCGCGCGCTGCTCGGAGTCGCCCTCACCGACGATGAGCAGGTTGCACTACTCGGCACAATCGGCATCAGCGCAGAGGCTGCCGCCGATGCAACGAAGATCGTCGTCACGCCGAAGCGCTCTCTCTCCGTCGCGAAGGGGAGCGCGCGGTCCGTGCGTGTGCCAAGTTGGCGTAGTGATCTTGAGATTGAAGCCGATCTCGCCGAAGAGGTTGCGCGCCTGTACGGCTATGAGCGCATCCCAACCTCAATCCCGAGCGCCGACCTTCCGCCGCATCGGCCAAGCCCGACGCTGCTCCGTGATCGTGTGCGCCGTCTCCTTGCGGATGCAGGGCTGCACGAAGTTGTGACCCACGCACTCGTGTCGGCCGCACAGGCTGAGCTCTGGAGTGAACCCACTGCACTGGTTACGGGTTCGCTTGCGGCATCGGAGGGTGCCGCAGGTGGTGCGTCGATTGTCTTGAAGAATCCGCTCTCGGCGGATCACGACCGACTCCGTCAGTCCCTCCTGCCGAGCTTGCTCGATCGAGTTGATGCCAATCTCCGCTACGGAGCAACCTCGGGTGCCATCTTTGAGGTCGGTCGTGGCTACGGCAGCACGAAGGGTGTCCCATCGGAGTGGACCCGCCTTGCCATCGCGGTATGGGGGGAGCGTGAGCAGGGTGCCCCGAGCGCAGGCGCAACGACGTGGAACCTCGACGAACTCAAGCGCCTCCTCGCGCAGGTTGCGCACCTCGTCGGCGAGCGACCAGCGTACGGCGCGTCAATCGACTCGGCAGTGCTTCACCCTGGCATCAACGCGGGGATTACCGGTGACCGTTTCGCGGGCCTCCTCGGAGAGCTCCATCCCGCATCGCCGACCTGGCGTGATGAGCCGCGCGTCTTGCTCGCTGAGGTGGCGATCGCCGGCCTTCGGTCGGGGCGCCTTGACGTTGCGCAGGTGTCGCTGCCACCGACAACGCCACCAGTAACGCGCGATATTGCGCTCCTCATCCCCGCCGCGACCACCGTCGGTCACGTCGTTGATGTCGCACGAAAGAGCGTTTCGCGAGCCACGGCTGTTGAGCTTTTCGACCTCTTCGCTGGAGCACCTCTGGCCCCAGGTGAGCGTTCAGCCGGGCTGCGCTTCACCTTCCAGCCAAGCGCAACCGGAGCGGACGATGAGGCGATTACTGTCGAGCTTGCCGCCTTTGAGGGTGCTGTGCTCCGCGCCTGTGGCGCACGTATTCGCGGCGTCGAGGGGCAATGAGCGCGACCGTACTGGTCGATCTCGTGATCCTGGTGCTGCTCGTCCTCGCGGCGTGGAGCGGCGGACGTACCGGAGCGGCACGCAGCGCAGTCTCACTTCTGGCGCTCGCCCTCGGCCTCATCATTAGCGCACAGGGGCAGGGTGGGATCACCCAGTTCGTCGCCCAGCTCCTCCCAGGTGTCGACACGCGCCTTATTGGGCTCGGCATCTTTATCGGTGGGATCTGGATCCTTTTGGCCATCGCCTCATATCTGATCGGCCGCCTTCTCCAGGCGTCACTGCGCGCTATTCACCTCGGGCCGGTTGACACGGCGCTTGGGGCGCTCTTCGGCGTGCTGCAGTGGAGTGTGGCGATTGCCGCCCTCATCTTCGTGTTTGACGCCGCGGTCTCGGTGAGCTTCACCCTGCCGTCGCCACTCAGCGAGATCGCAGCAGCGATCACGGCTGCGCAATCCTCTGAGGTGATTCGTGGCCTGATCTATCCGATCGCAGGCCAGCTGTTCGGCGGACTCCTTCCAGAAGGCCTGCGCGCGCTGCTCGTCCCGTGAGGCGCGCAGCGGCGCGGCCGTACGACGAACGCTCCCTTACACGCCTTGAGTGGGCGGCGCTCCTCGACATTTTCAGCGAAGCATGTGCATTTGCCCCTTCACGCTTACTCGCGCTGGAACTGCGCCCTACCGCTGGCGGCGGCAGCCTGCCAACCCTGCGCGCCCTCGGGCGTGAGATTGCGGAGCTGCGACGAGATGGGGGAGACCCGCACATTGGCGGCGCGAGCGACCTGGAGCCAGCCGCAGAGCGCGGCGCGAAGGGGGGCACTCTCGACGGCTCCGCGCTCTTTGCGATCAGCGAGACGCTCCGTGTCGTCGAGCGCATCTCTAGTGATCTTGCTGGCTCAGGCCCAACGCTCAGCGCCCTTGGCGCCGCCCTTGCTCCGCTTCGTCCACTGCGCAGTTCGATTGAGCGTGCGATCGCTCCCGACGGCTCGATTCTCGATGCCGCATCACCGCTTCTTGCTGGGCTGCGCGCGCTCCATCGCACTAGCCTTGAGCGACTCCGCACCCGTCTCGAGACGCTTGCACATGCAAAAAACTACAGCCCCTACCTGCAGGAGCCAATCGTTACGGTACGAAACGGGCGCTACGTGCTACCAGTTCGCTCGGAGTGGAAGTCCCGTGTCCCAGGGATCGTGCACGACGCGAGTGCCACCGGCCAAACGGTCTGGATCGAGCCACTAGAGGTTGTTGAGCTCGGCAACGCCGTGCGAGAGTCTGAGGCGGCGGTCGCCACCGAAGAGGCGCGGATCCTCGGAGCGCTCTCTGCACTCGTTGGCGCAGATGCGGCGGCGCTTCGTTCCAACGGTGAGCACCTCGCCCTCTTCGATCTGGCCCGCGCAGTTGCCGACGTTGGGCGTGATCGAAACTGGCTCTATGCCGACGATGCCCCAGATGGGGATCTGCTGCTGGTAGAGGCGAGCCACCCACTGCTCACGCCGCCAGTGGTGCCGATGAGCCTGCATCTTGACATTGAGCGACGAGTGCTCGTGATTACTGGACCGAACACCGGCGGCAAGACGGTGGCACTCAAGGCGGTGGGGCTGCTTACGGCAATGCATCACGCCGGTCTTCCCATTCCGAGCGGGTTTGGGTCGGCGGTGCCCCCAACGGGGAACGTCTGGGCTGACATTGGCGACGATCAATCCATTGCACAAAGTCTCAGCACCTTCTCTGGTCACCTGACCTCGATTCAGCGCATCTTGCTCGGTGCGGTCTCGGGCGACGTGGTGCTCCTTGATGAGGCGGGGGCGGGGACCGACCCGGCGGAGGGGGCTGCACTGGCCGCCGCAATCATTGACGAGCTGCGACTTCGCGGCTGTCGCGTGTTGGCCACCAGCCACTATGCGGAACTCAAGCAGTACGCACATGTCACACCGGGTGTCGTGAACGGTTCTGTGGCATTTGATCTTGCCACCCTTGCACCAACCTATCGCCTTGAAGTTGGCGTGCCAGGGGGGTCGCAGGCGTTCGCGATTGCCGCGCGCCTCGGTTTGCCACAGCCGCTACTTGATGCAGCACAGGCGCGTCGCAGCGACCAGGGGGCCACGCTCGATGCAGCGCTCGCTGCGGCTGCGGATGCCGAGCGAGCCGCGCGCGAAGCACGCCAGGTGGCAGAGGGGTTGCAGGAGCGCGCAGCAGATTCACTTGCACAAGCGGTGGAGCTGCGCCGCGCCACGGAGCGAGGGGCCCTCGAGGCGCGCCAAACGGCAACAGCAGAGGCGCGTGAGGCCGCAACGGCGATCTTGCTTCGTGTTGAACAGCTACGAGCGGCGCTTGAGTCAGGGAGCCTGACGCCGGAGATCCTAGCGGTGGCGACGGATCTGCAGCAGGCAGTAGCCGCTGGCGCAGCCTCGTCGCTGCACGAAGAGCAAGATGCGAGCGGGGGGCCCTCTTCCACGGCGCTGGCGGCGGCTGTCGGTAGCGATGTGGTGCTGCGATCGGGGGCCCGCGGCACGCTGCTTGCGGTGGATGGCGCGAACGCGACGATCGCCCTCGGTCGGATGCACAGCTCGCTACCAGTCACGGAGATCAGCAAGATCCTGGCGTCGGCAACGTCAACACCTCAGTCTGCAGTTCGACCGACAGGCTCCCTCTCCGCGGCGAAGCTCGATCTGCGTGGTGCGCGCGTTGAAGATGCGCTGGCAGCGCTAGAGGCACGAATCAGCGCCGTGCTGCTGGCAGGCGGCGATCAGCTGGAGATCATCCACGGGGTTGGCACCGGTGCACTTCGCGATGCGGTGCGTCGCAAGCTGCGAGAGCTGCCTGAGGTTCGTGAAGTGCGATCGGCTGATGAGCCTGGCCGCGAAGGGGTGACCCTCGCGCTCTTCTAGGCGATCGTTACGGTGAGGTGCTTGGGGTTGGTGAGGGCGTAGGCGAAGGACTTGCTGTGGCCGAGAGGCAGGAGAGGGTCGGGGCGATCGTGCCGCCCCACGTGGCGCCATTCGGCTGCCAGAAGGGTGCGTAGAAGTACGCCGTCATTCCGCCCCGGACTCCACCGACGATCCCGGCGCCTAGCCGCGCACGCTCAAGCCACTCGAGGTTGGCCGCCTGCCACTTCGGCCACTGTGCCTCGAGCGAGCTCAGATCGAGGTAGTTCGCTTCAATGCGCGTTCCCACGCAGCCATCAGCCCAGAGCAGCCCGGTGGCGCTATCAATGGCAAGGAGGCGCGTCGTGCTGCACGACGTCGTTGGGGCCGTCCCCGGCAAGAAGTATTCGCTCGTGGTGAGCGTGGTGCAGGCACCAGGAAGCTCTCCTGTGTGCGCATCGATCGTGACCTCCTCGAGGCCAGTCGGCTTAGCAAATTTTGCGACCGGAAGTTTTGATGAAATCTCGGTGAAGTAGGACTGCCAGAGCCCGCCCGCGGAGTCGAGGGAGTAGACCGTGGCGGGGGTCGAGTCTGAGTTGCCCATCCAGACACCGGTGACGAGATGCTGCGCGGTTGGATCGCTCGGTGCGGCGAGATAGCCGAACGCGGCGAGGTCCTTGGTCCCTTCGGTGGTTCCTGTCTTGAACGCCGCTGGGCGACGCTTCCCGCTGCTAGCAATGATCTTTCGCTTTGACCATGGGCGATTGACTGCAGGGTCTGTGTTCCCCGCGATGATGTCGGTCATCAGCTCGGCGGTCTCCTTGGCAAACGCTTGCTTGGCGCTCTCAACAGGGGCGGGAGCCTCCCAGATGACTGCGCCGTCACGATCCTCAATACGCAGGATATAGCGGCGGCCGACCGCTGTTCCCTCGTTGGCGAGGGCGCCGTAGGCGGAGAGCAGGTCGACATAACGCACCTCGAGGGTGCCGATCGCGAGTGAGGCGCCGGCAACGTTCTCGCTGTTGTTCTGGAAGTCGAAACCGCTATCGCGCATCTGGCGCCAGACGCGATCTTGTCCGGCGCGAATGAGCGCCTTAATAGCGGGAACGTTCAGCGAACCCTGCAAGGCCTGACGCATACGTACTGGGCCATGCTCGCTCCCCTCGGAGCTTGCCGGTGTCCAGCCCATACCGAAGTCGACGGGGACATCCATCAGGATCGTTGCTGGTGTGACCGCGCGGTTTTCAAGTGCGTAGCCATAGACGATCGGCTTGATCGAACTACCAGGCTGCCGGTACCCGCTCAGCACATCGTATTCAGGCTGGAAGACGGTGCCGTCGGCTTCGCCGTAATAGTCCGCCGACCCGGCATAGGCGAGAATGTCGCCTGTGCGCGCATCAAGCGTTGCGACGGCGGCATTGTTGATTTCGAGCCCATGGATCGTCTTCAGCCAGTCTGTTGTCTTTACGCCGATGCTCTTCAAATACGCCTGGTACTCCTTGATCTGCGTAGAGCGAACGGCGAGCACCCACTTCTCTGCGGCCTGCTGCATCCCCCAATCGAGCGAGGTGACAACCTTGTAGCCACTGGTGTCGAGCTGCTGCTGGCAGCCTTCAGTGTTGGTGCAGAGGATGCTTGAGAGAGCGTCACGCACGCGATTCACGAAGTGTGGAGCACTCATCTTGCTGAGTGGGGAGGCGATCAGGATGATCTCTTCGGTTCGGGCAGCCTCGATCTCCGCGTCGGTGATGGTGGCGGTCTCCTGCGGGATGCCGCTCGCTCGGGCAGATTTAAGTAGATCCAAAACGACGCTGCGACGCTTCGCCACAGCAGAATCAAGTGGCACGCGAATAACGCCATCCTCACCGACGACCGCATTTTGGCGAAGGTCGTAGGTGCTTGGAGCCTGGGGGATCGCGGCAAGAAGGGACGCTTCGCCAAGCGTGAGCTGATCAAGCGACTTGCCGAAATATTGCTGCGACGCGGTAAGGATGCCGTAAGAGCGCGAACCGTAATAGTTGTTGTTGAGGTACTTGGCAATGACCTTCTCTTTGCCCACCCGCCCTGGGAACTCTTTCGTCAGGCGGATGGCCTGAATGATCTCTTTAACTTTGCGCTCGTAAACGCTCCCTGCGAAGGCAGAGTCTGGGAGCAACACGCTGCGGACCAGTTGTTGGGTGATGGTTGAACCTCCGCGACCGGAGCCCCGCACGGTGTCGAGCGCGGCGGCCACGAAGCCGAGCGGATCAAAGCCAGAGTTCTCCCAGTAGGTCTTGTCCTCGATGGCGGTGGTGGTGTCCAGGACAATGCTGGGGATGCTGGCGAAGTCCACCTCGGTGCGCCGATCGGAGCCAAAGGCGGCCAGCTGCACGGTGCCTGTCCGGTCGTAGACCGTCGTGTTCTGGTTCAAGACGATGGTGTCGAGGTCCTTCGGGTCGGGGAGATCGTCAACCACGACGCTATAGATGGCGATGGTGCCGCCATAGGCGATCGCGGCGATCAGCAGGCAGGCGCCCAGCAGGGCGACTGGGAGGAGGGCGAAGAGCCCCCCGAGAAGGCGTTTTCGGGGGCGGCCGCTCCGCTGGGTTGAGTTTCCCGAGGCCATGTCCATCGCTGTGAAGGTAGCATAGGGCGCATGGCGAACCCTCTGGCCTCTGAGCTCCTCCGCGACTTCACCGAGCGAGGTCTGGTTCATGACGTGACCGCAGGCCTCGATCAACGCCTCGTCGCCGACCCAGCGATCAGCGGTTATATCGGCTTCGATCCGAGCGCCGACTCACTCCATGTTGGGCACCTGATGGGTGTCCTTGCGCTGCGACGACTCCAACTGCACGGTGGGCGCCCCGTTGCACTGGTTGGCGGAGGGACCGGCATGATCGGCGACCCCTCGGGTCGATCGGCCGAACGCAATCTTCTGGATCGAGCGACGCTGGATCACAATCGCGCCGCGATTGGTGCGCAGCTCGCTAATCTCGTCGACTTCTCGGGGAAGGGTGGCGCCCTCCTGCTTGATAACTTGAGCTGGCTCGGCGACCTTGGGCTGATCGATTTCCTTCGCGACACAGGGAAGCACCTCACCGTCGGCTACATGCTCGCCAAGGAGAGCGTAAAGGCGCGGCTTGAGGGCGGTCTCTCGTTCACGGAGTTCAGCTACATGTTGCTGCAGAGCTACGACTTCATGATGTTGCGGAAGCTGCACGGTGTGGAGCTCCAGATGGGTGGCTCTGACCAGTGGGGGAACATCACCGCCGGCACGGAGCTAATTCGTCGCACCGAGGGCGAGCGCGCCGATGGTGCGCCGCAAGCCTTCGGGCTCTGCTACCCGCTCCTGCTCGCCAAGAGCGGCGCGAAGTTCGGCAAGACGGCAGAGGGTGCCGTCTGGCTCGATCCGGCCCGGACAAGTCCGTTCGCCTTCCGCCAGTTCTGGATGGAGCAGGACGACGAGTCGATCGCATCGCTCTTGCATCGCTTCACCCTCGACAGCGTTGCCGAGACCACAGCGCTGATGGCACGACACGCCGAGAACCCTGCCGCCCGTCGAGCGCAGCGCCACCTCGCCCGAACTGTGACCAGCATGGTGCACGGGGCCGATGTGGAGGCTCGCGCCGCAACCGTTGCCGATGCGTTGTTTGGCGACGGCGAGGGTGGCACCCCAGACCTTCGAGCGCTGACGCCTGAGGCCCTGGCGATGCTGGCGGATGAGCTGCCGACAAGCGGCCTACCAGTTGCCGCCGACGCCACGCTGGTTGACCTCGTCATCGCGGCCGGACTTGGCACCTCAAAGAGTGAGGCGCGTCGACTGATTGAGCAGGGGGGCGTGAGCGTCAACGGCGCACCCGCGCCCGATGGAGCCGCCGCCGCCTCCTCATTTGCACCGCTGGCCGACGGCTCGCTCCTGCTGCGCAAGGGGCGCCGCGACTACCGTCTACTCCGCCGCGCCTAGCGCCCGACCCCTAGGGGGACTGCGCTCGCCTCGCCTATACTCCCCGCATGTCAGGACATTCAAAATGGTCAACGATCAAGCGCGCCAAGGGGGCGACTGACGCGAAGCGTGCCGCCCAATTCACGAAGGTTTCGCGCGAGATCACCATTGCCGCCCGCATTAGCGGCCCCGATCCAGCCGCGAATCCGCGCCTGCGCCTCGCGATCGACAAGGGGCGTGGCCTCAACATGCCGAACGACAACATCAAGCGTGCCATTGAGCGTGCCGCCGGCCTCGGACAGAGCGACGCCTATGAAGAGATTGTCTACGAGGGGTATGGCCCGGGGGGCGTTGCCGTACTGGTCGAGGCGGCAACCGACAATCGCAATCGCACGGCATCTGAGGTGCGCAGCCTCTTCACCAAGTCTGGTGGCGCTCTGGCCAGCAGCGGCGCCGTCGCCTGGCAGTTCGAGGCACGCGGTGTCATTGAGTGCATTGGCTCGTTTGAGGCGGTAGGGGAGGCGGCGATTGAGGCTGGGGCGGCCGATGTCGAGGCTGACGGGGGCTCTATCTTTGTCTACTCCGATCCGCATGAGATTCACTCGGTTCAGGGTGCCCTTGAGGCGGCCGGCATCAAGGTGAAGACTGCTGAGTCGGGCATCATCGCGAAGTCTACGGTCGAAGTCTCTGCGGATGATGCCCGTAAGAACTTCAAGCTGATTGATGCGCTCGAAGAGCTTGATGATGTGCAGCGGGTCACGGCGAACTTCGAGGTGCCACCCGAGGTCTTCGCCGAGATCGCTGGATGAGCATGCGTGTCCTGGGACTTGACCCGGGAACGGCAACCTTCGGCTGGGGCGTTGTAGATGCAGGTGGCGCGCGCCCGGCACATGTCGCCCACGGCGCACTCCGCACTGCAGCAACGCTGACACTCGGTGCTCGACTGAGCATCTTGAGAGATGGCGTCACCGCACTGATTGAGGAGCACCGACCAGATCGCATCGCCATTGAGCGCATCTTTTCCCAATCCAACGTGCAGACAGCTATCGCGATCGGCGCCGTGCGCGGCGTCGCCCTGCTGATTGCTACCGATCACAACATCGAGGTGGTTGAGGCCACGCCCTCCGAGATGAAGCGTGCGATCGCTGGTGAAGGCCGTGCGACCAAGGCGGCGGTGACAAAAGCGATTACGAAGCTCCTCGCGCTGCAGACGGCGCCAACTCCAGACGATGCAGCCGATGCACTGGCCCTGGCACTCTGGGGTGCCGGCGCGCGCAAGATGGAACATCGCTCCGGCTCTTCGCGCCTGGATCGCTCTGCTGCTGCTGCGGTTGCTGCGGAGAGCGGATTTGATCGAGCGGTGCGCGCCGCCCTGCGCGCTGGGAGGTCGTAGCCATGTACGCCCACATCCACGGCTCCGTGCTCTGGGTCGAGGACGACGCCGTGGTGATCAGCGCAAACGGCCTCGGACTACGCATCCGCACGCTGCCAGCCGTCCTAAGCACCGCAACCGAGGGTGCTGTCCTTGAGCTCTATCTGCACCACATCGTGCGCGAAGACAGCGAAGCACTCGTAGGCTTTCCCACACGTGACCAGGCGCGGCTATTCGCCACCCTGCTTGATGTGACCGGTGTGGGTCCAAAGGTTGCGATTGCGCTCCTCGCCACGCACGGACCAGATCTCCTCCGTCGTGCGCTGGTCGACGGTGACGAAGCGCTCATCGCCAAGGCCCCTGGGGTAGGGAAGCGACTCGCCGCGCGCATCATTGTTGAGCTCGGTGACCGCATGAGCCGAGAGGCCTCAGCGGAGACCGAGGTCGGCGCAAAGGGCGATGCGGATCGCGACCTGCAAGGCGCCCTCCGAAGTCTCGGCTTCCCAGCCCGGGAGGCAAAGGAGATGGCTGCTGCCGTCTCTGCCAATGCATCACTCGCCACCGCGCCGCTCGCAGAGCGTCTTCGCGCAGCCCTCAAGGAGCGAGCATGAGCGACGAGTCGCGCACCGACGCCGCGGAGCTGAGCGCCGAAGCCACGCTGCGCCCCGCATCGCTCGGGGAGTACATCGGCCAAGTGGAGGCGAAGCGCTCGCTCACCACGCTGCTACAGGCGGCACGCGAACGCGGAGAGGCTGCCGACCACCTCCTGCTGCACGGACCCCCAGGGCTCGGGAAGACCACCCTGGCGGCGATCGTCGCCAAGGAGCTCGGGGTCGAGATCCGCTTCACCTCAGGGCCCGCCATCGAGCACGGCGGACAGATGGCGGCGATCCTCACCGACCTCACGCCACGACAGGTGCTCTTCATTGATGAGATCCACCGCCTCGGCCGAGCGGTTGAAGAGGTGCTCTATCCCGCAATGGAAGATCGCTCCATCGACATCGTCATCGGCAACCGTGGCTCGGCGCAGTCGCTGCGACTCGACATTGCACCGTTCACGCTCATCGGTGCCACCACTCGTGTCGGCATGCTCTCTTCGCCGCTGCGCGATCGCTTCGGTGCCGTGCAGCGCCTCGACTTCTACGATGATGCCGATCTTGCTGCAATTGTCCGCCGCTCCGCCGGCATCCTCGGGATCGAGATCGCCGGTGATGCCGCCGCGCTGATTGCGGCGTGCAGTCGCGGCACGCCACGCGTTGCAAATCGCCTCTTGCGCCGCGTTCGGGATGAGGTGCAGGTCGCCGGCTCCTCCAACATCACCGTTGAGGCTGCAGCGCAGGCACTGCAAGGGCTGCAGATCGATGAGGTGGGCCTCGATGCAACCGATCGTAAGCTTCTCACCGTCATGATCGAAAAGTTCAATGGGGGACCAGTAGGCGTGGCCGCGATGGCGGCACTGCTCGGTGAATCCACCGACGCGCTCGAAGATGTCTTTGAGCCGTACCTGCTACGAATCGGGTTCATTGACCGCACGCCACAGGGTCGCGTCGTGACCGAAGCGGCTCGCGCCCATCTCGGCAAGGATTCGGCCTCACTCTGGGGGAAACGCTGAACCGATCAGAGCAATTCGCTGCGCTCTCTGATCCAACCACGCTGCCTGCGCGCGCTGGTGGTGCGGCACAGTTCACGATTACCGTGCAGGACAAGTCATCGCGCGCTCGAGCGGGCGCGCTGCGCTTAGGTCACGGTGTCGTGCAGACGCCAGACTTCATGCCCGTCGGCACGAACGCCACGGTGAAGTCACTCGATCCAGAAGAGCTGAAGGCGCTCGGCGCCCAGATCATCCTCGCCAACACCTATCACCTCTACCTGCGCCCAGGGCATGAGCGCGTGCAGCGTTTCGGTGGCCTCCACGAGTTCATGCAGTGGGATCGACCGATCCTGACCGACTCGGGTGGATTTCAGGTGGTCTCCCTTGGGCCACTGATGCGCATCAACGAAGAGGGTGCGCGCTTTAGCAGTCATCTGGACGGTTCGATGCATCTCTTCACCCCTGAGCGATCAATAGAGGTGCAGCAGGCCCTCGGGCCAGACATTTCCGTTGCCTTTGATCAGCCGGTGATGCCGGAGGGGAGCACCGACCGTGAGGTTCGACGAGCGATGGATCGCACGCATCGATGGGCAGTCCGCTCGTTGCGAGCGCACAACCGCCCGGATCAGGCGCTATTCGGCATTGCGCAGGGTGGAATCAACCCAGAGCTGCGCGCCGAATCTGCCACCTACATCCGCTCGCTGCCGTTCGATGGGATCAACCTTGGCGGCCTGGCGGGGGACGAGACGCCAGAGCAGCGCAACACCGCGATCGACGCCACCGTTACCGCGCTTGAGGGGGATCTTCGCGTTCGCTACCTGATGGGTCTCGGATCACCAGTTGACCTGCTTGAGGCCGTCCTTCGCGGCGTTGACCTCTTCGACTCCGTTTTGCCCGCCCGGGTTGCCCGCAATGGGCAGGCCTGGGTCACTGGGGGGCGCCTCAATCTGCGCAACGCGCGGCACCTTGATGAGCAGGAGCCCGTCGATGCCCAGTGTGACTGCAGCACCTGCAGGCGCTTTAGCCGTGCCTACCTGGCGCACCTCTTCCGAGCTGAGGAGCTGCTGGCATACCGCCTTCTCACGATCCACAACCTGCGCCATATGAGCGCCTTCATGGGGGAGGTTCGGAGAGCCATCGCGTCGGGTACACTCGCCGCTGAACTGCCGCGCCTTCGGGCTGCGGCTGGGGGGCCGGGGACCCCCCGACTTGGAGCCGGCGATGAGCCGGGCGCCGTGCCAGAG
>JAPLHR010000073.1 GCA_026389535.1 Chloroflexota bacterium | reverse complement strand
GGCCCCGTCGTGCCCCACCACGATCCCCGTGACGATCTCCCCCGCCGCCACCTCAAGGTCCACCGAGCAGCCATCGAGCAGCTGCCGTGAGCGCCAGTCGGCGACATCGAACCGCCCATCGGCGAGGGCGCCAAGGCGCCCGTCGAGCCGCGCCACCGCATCGGTAAAGAGTGCCTCGCGATCGATTGGCCGACCCGTCGCAATCTCCAAACTCGTCGCCGTTGCAGAGAGGGCGGGATCAAGTTTTGAAACATCGCCGCGCACATTCAGCCCGAGGCCAACAATCAGCCAGGCATCGTTGCTGCCAGCATCGCCCGCCTCAGCCAAGACACCACCCACCTTGCGGAAGCTCTGCGTCACGCCCCCCTCAATATTGCGAATAACTAAATCATTCGGCCACTTCAGGCCAATGGTGCCAATCTGCATTCCTGCGGCATCTTCAATTGCGTCGGCAACGGCGAGTGAGAGCTCGGCGGCAACGCGCCACCAACGATCTGCTTCAACAGGAAGTGGCGAACCAGCGCCGGCGCGCATCACAAGGCTCATCAAGAGACCAGTGCCAGGCGCGTCAAGCCAAGTGCGTCCGCGACGGCCGCGACCGGCGCTCTGCGTCTCGGCGCGAATCAGCAGCGGCGTATCGGCGGCGACCAGCCCAGCAGTAATGCGCTCGCGTGCAACGTCGTTGGTCGAGGAGACCTTGGTGAGTCGCTCAACCGCGATGCGCGTCAGAGCAGCTACTCCGCGTCGACTGCATCGGGCGTTGCCAGATCAAACGTGTCGTGCAGCGCCTGCAGTGCGCGTGGCGCGTCAGACTCGCTGACAATGCAGGTGATACGAATCTCCGAGGTGGAGATCATCTGAATGTTGATCTTCGCGTCGGCAAGAGTTCCGAACATGCGCGCGGCATAGCCTGGCGCATTCTGAATTCCCGCACCAACAATGGAGACCTTCGCCACGTTCTCATCGATCTCGAGTGCGCGCGCGCCGATCTCGGCGCGAATCTTCTCGAGCACCGGTCGTGCAGCGGCAAGGTCGGCACGTGAGGTGGTGAACGAGAGGTCGGTGGTGCCTTCGTGCGAAACGTTCTGCACGATCATGTCAACGTTGATGTTCCCCGCCGAGAGCGGCTCAAACACCGCGCGCGCGATGCCAGGCTTGTCGGGCACGGCAACCATGGTCACCTTCGCCACCTTCGTATCGGCCGCCAGGCCGCGAACCTTATTGCGCTTCTCCACCTGCGTATCCTCCTTGATCACCGTTCCTGGGTGCTCCTCAAATGAGCTGAGCACCTCGATTGCCACGTTATTGACCCAGCCGAGCTCTACGGCACGGGTCTGCATCACCTGGGCCCCCTGGTTGGCGAGCTCCAGCATCTCCTCGTATCCGACCACCGAGAGCTGCCGAGCGGCGGGCACGGCGCGGGGGTCTGCGGTGTACACCCCACGCACGTCGGTGAAGATCTGGCAGCGATCAGCCCCCAGGGCTGCGGCCAACGCCACCGCCGAGGTGTCGGAGCCGCCACGGCCAAGCGTGGTTGTCTCAGAGCCCTCGCTGACCCCCTGGAAGCCGGCCACGATCACCACTCGGCCAGCGTCGAGTTCGGCGCGGACGCGCTTCGGCTCAATGCCCGCAATGCGCCCCTTGCCGTAGGTGCCGTCGGCGCTGATCCCCGCCTGGGCGCCGCTCAGCGAGATGGCATCGGTACCGCGCGCAATGAGCGCCATGGCGAGCAGTGCCGCTGATTGAATCTCGCCAGTGGCCAGGAGTGCATCTTGTTCGCGCGCGCTCGGCAGTGCGCCGCCCGTTACGGAAGCGGCGAGGGCGAGCAAATCGTCGGTGGTGTCGCCCATCGCTGAAACGACCGCCACCACATCACGCCCCGCGGCACGATCGCGCGCGATGCGCGCCACAACCGCGGCGATGCGCTCAACAGATCCGACCGAACTCCCGCCGTACTTCTGGACGAGCAGCTTTGAAGGTGCGCTCACTTCACTCCGACCGAACGAAGGATGCGTACCCCCTCTTGGTCGACCTCAATCTGTTCGGCGTGTCCGCCAACGCCCGTTGCAGCGGCGGCAGCGTTGAGTGCCGCGATCACCGCGGCGATGCCGTCATCACCACGCTCGTCATCAACGATCACCAAGACCGAAGAGCCAGAGCCTGCCAGGCAGGCGCTCGTGGCACCAGCGTCGAGTGCGGCGGCGAAGAGCTTCGGCAGCGCCGCGTACCTCTTGATCCGATACGGCTGGTGGATGCGATCGTCGGAGAGGATGGCAAATCCAGAGACTTCGCCCGCCTCGAGTGCGGTAATACCCAGGGCGAGTCGCGAGGCGTTGTGCACCGCATCTTCAATTGGCACCGCCTTCGGCAGCGCGGCGCGCATGTCGCTCGTCTCAAAGCGCACGTCGGGGATCAGCACCACCGGAATCGCATCGTGCGGCACATGAATGATGCGCGCGGTGAGCGCACCGTTGGCACGGCCGCTAGTGACGGCGCCACCGAAGATCGCCGCGGCAACGTTATCTGGGTGCCCCTCAATCTCATCCGCGCCGGCAAACAGCTTGTCGGTGAGTGGATCGCTAAACGACTCGAAGCAGGCGCCACTCGCCCCCGAAGCGCCGGCAGCCGTGCCGACAAGCGCAGCACCAGCGAAGAGGCCGCCAACAATAGCTGCGGCCGACGAGCCCAAGCCGCGCGAGAGGGGAATGTTGTTGACCGCCGTGACGGCAAGGTCGAGCGCGTCTCCGCCAGTAACGCCCGCAATCGACAGCCCTCGATACACAGCATCCAGTGCCATGTTGGTGCGGTTCGCCGCCAGCTCTTCGGCACCCTCGCCCGAGGCGCCGTAGGTAACGGTGCCCTTCCCTGAGGCAGAGACGCCCGTGACCTGCACGGTGAGTTCATTCGTCATTTCGAGGGCGAGGCCGAGCACGTCGTAGCCGGCGCCGAGGTTTGCCACGGTGGCGGGTACCGCAACGGTGACCGATCGACCGACCAAAGCTTCTGCCTTCATGACGCCTCCTCCGCTACCCGCTACCAGCCGAGCGCACGGCGAACGCCGGCGACCGTTGCATCTGACGTGCGAATCTCGCCGATGAGACGCGAGGCGGTGTCGGGGTCCTTCAGGCCAAAGCCGGTCATTACCGCCACGATGCGCTGCGAACCGTCAATGGAACCGTCGGCAATGGCGTTGCGCAAGCCGGCAATCGGCGCGGCGCAGGCGGGCTCCACGAAGATGCCGGCCAAGCGAATGATGTCGGCCTGCGCGCGAAGAATCTCGTCGTCGGTCACGGCGCGAATGAAGCCGCCCGACTCGTCACGCGCGGCAATCGCCAGATCCCACGACGCTGGCTTGCCGATGCGAATCGCCGTGGCAATCGTCTCGGGGTTTGAAATCGGCGCACCAGAGACAAATGGTGCGGCACCCGCCGCCTGGAAGCCGGCCATGCGCGGTCGTCGCTTGGTGCTGCCAATGCGCACCGCGTCGGTGAAGCCGCGCCAGTAGGCGCTGATGTTCCCCGCGTTCCCCACGGGGAGCGCCAACACGTCGGGAGCGTCGCCAAGGTCCGCAATGATCTCGTGTGCTGCGGTGGCTTGCCCTGCAATGCGATGCGGATTAATCGAGTTCACGATCTCCACCCCGCCACCACCAGCACCGAGCTCGCGCACGATCTCGAGCGCGTCGTCAAAGTTGCCATCGATAGAGATGACCTTGGCGCCAGCGGCAAACGCTTGGAGCAACTTCCCCGCAGCGATCTTGCCCGCGGGCAACAACACAATTGCCTCAAGCCCCGCAGCCGCGGCGTACGCAGCGGCCGATGCCGAGGTATTGCCAGTGCTGGCACAGACAACGGCGCGCGCGCCAGACTCCGCCGCCTTCGCGACCGCCACGACCATGCCGCGATCCTTGAATGATCCAGTCGGGTTCGCCCCTTCGACTTTGAGCCACAGGTCCGATGCGCCAATGTCGGCACCAAGGCGCGGCACGCGCACCAACGGCGTGGCGCCTTCGCCAAGCGTCAGAAGAGGGGTAGCACTAGTAACGGGCAACAAGTCACGGAAGCGCTCCAGCAGGATCGGCCGTGCGCCGAACGAGACGCTCATCGCCAGACCCAGCTTGGCAGTTCGGGCAGGATCGGTCCGCGCCAGATCCCCCAGTCTTCACTGGTGACGCCGCCGAAGTAGTTGATGAAGTGCAGCCCCTCACCCTTCCAGGAATCGGCCAGTGCTCGGCGCTGCGCTTCGCTCAGGCCTTGCACGGCGATCACGGTGCGCCCCGCCATACGCGCCCCCTCGTACACAATTAAGTCAGCCGCCTGGTCGGTGCTCAAGTGGCGCAGCAGATTCATGAAGCGACTAAACAGACCCGGCCGCGCCAGGGTGGCAACGCTTGGGCCCGCCACGTCGAGCAGCAGCACGCCGCCCGCACCAACAAGCTCAGCACGCGCACGTCCGCGCTCTGCAGCGGCGTCGGTATTCGCAACAGCGAGCAGCCAACCAGTTGGATACGTAATGCGCAGCGGCCCGTTCACTTGGCGCCGCGCTTTGCAGCTTTGATCCATGCGGGAGCTGGCGCCGCGATCGCCGCAGGAAGATCGCCCCACGACGAGCCCTCGCCGCGCGCAATCGCCAACAGGTCGTTCAACACTCCAGAGGCGGTCGAGCCCGGGCCAGCGCCTGCACCCGCCATGGTGAGATCGCCAATCAGATCGCCCGAGATCACAATCAGGTTCCCCCCACCAACGGTGGTACCGAGTCGCGAGTCGGCGGGCACTTCGGTGACACGCACCGACAACGAATCCTTGGAGGCATCGTCGCCGCCGTTCTGCCACTCGGCGATCATGCGCAGTCGCGCGCCGCGCGTTGCGGCATCGGCAATCGCCGCAGGGGTGACGCCGGTAATGCCGGGGGCGTCGTCGAACTGCACATGCGAGAGTGCCGGCCATGCGCCCGCGGCGAGTCGCGCCAACACCACAAGCTTTGCGGCGGCATCTTCGCCCTCGACGTCGCTCTTCGGGTTCGCCTCGGCATAGCCGATCTTCTGCGCCTCGGCGAGCGCCTGGTCGTACGACCAGCCCTCGCTCTCCATCTTGGTAAGGATGTAATTCGTGGTGCCATTGATGATGCCGCGAATTGAGGTGATCTCGTTCGCCGAGAGATCATTCGCCAACACCCCGATCACCGGCACGCCAGCAGCTACCGCAGACTCAAAGCGCAGCGCTGTATCAGAGGCGCGCGCCAGAGATTCAAGTCGCGCACCGAAGGTTGCCAAGAGCAACTTGTTCGCCGTGACGACGGGTCGACCGGCCTTCAGCGCCGCCTCAACGATTGACATGGCGGGATCGAGCCCGCCCATGAGCTCGACGACAACATCAACATCAGCAGAGGCGGCAAGTGCCGCAGGGTCGGTGGTTAGTGGTGCAATGCGATCGAGTCCGGCCGCCTGCGCCTTGGCCAGGTCGCGCACCGCGATCCCCGCGATGCCGATCCCCCACTCTTCGGCTCGGCTTGCCAGCCCGCGCGCAACCGCCGCCCCGACCGTGCCCCCGCCAAGGAGCCCGATCGTGAGCCGCTCGCCCTGCCAGCCCGTCTGCTCTGCCATGGGCTAAGGGTAGCGGAGGGGTGTGCCTCCTCCTAGGGGAACGAACATTGCGCCGACGCCTCGCACAAGGCAAGATGAGATTTCATCAGAAAGGATCCCAATGCCGCCACGTGATCGATTCGAGGCTTGGTTCGACGGAGAGGACCTACCCCCCGCAACCTCAGGACCCTCGCCCCGTAACCTCCCGCGGCCAGGCTCAGGGCTGACCCGCTTCATCGGCCTTGTCACCGCCTGCGTGCTCCTCATCGGGCTCGTCGGAGGCGCGCATCGTGCCGGCTTCATTCGTGTCCCTGGAGAACCAGGGATAGCGGTCGAATCCCCCACCCCAACACCAACCGACGGCACCGGCACGCCGACGGCGCCACCCTCTCCAACGCCAACGCCAACAGCTCCACCTACGCCTGACATTGCTGGACGGCTCCCGATTGAAAGCTGCAAGCT
This sequence comes from Chloroflexota bacterium, assembly GCA_026389535.1. Classification (GTDB taxonomy): domain Bacteria; phylum Chloroflexota; class Limnocylindria; order Limnocylindrales; family Limnocylindraceae; genus Limnocylindrus. Next base: position 12,039 of record JAPLHR010000073.1, on the reverse strand, counting down.
TGGGACCGGCGCGAGTGCAAACTTCACCAGCAGCTTCCCTATCTCTGATTACACAGTTTCCAACACCACGGGCACCATTCGCATCGCTTTGGTCTTTGTCGACTTCCCAGATGCCGCAGCCACCCAGAGTGCTGATGCCTACTTCCAAAAAATCGCTGGTAAGGTGTCCGCGACCTACAAAGAGATGTCCTACGGACGTCTCACAGTAGAGTTTGTCCAGGTGCCAGGTTGGATTCGCATGAGCAAGAGCTCAACGCAGTACAACGTGCTTCAGGAATCCGCCACCTACGACTCCACCGTGCGCTATGCAAATGAAGCACTTATAGCCGCGGATCGCGTAACCAATATGAGTGGCGTGACCTCAATCGCTATATTTGCTGTCGAGAGCGCACCCGGCGTTGCCGGTGACTACGAATGGGATCTACAGCAGCCAATTGCCACAGGCGAAGGTTCCAAGGTTTCCTCTGTAATCGTTACTGGCGGCGAGTGGTGGATCACGGATTGGGAGCCACTAGTTGTCGCCCATGAGTTTGGGCACACAATTGGACTGCAGGACCTCTACAAGAAAAGCAAGACTGATCCAAGCCCATATGTGGGCGATTTTGACTTCATGAGCAATGCCAGTGAGGACTCGGTCGCCCCGAGTCTGCTGGGCTGGGATCGATGGAGGCTCGGATGGATCAGCGACATCGCGGTCGTATGCGTGAAGCCTACGGCCGAGAACCGCATTACGCTTTCACCGCTACAAACAGGTAAGGGCACGCTTCTTGCGGTGGTTCCTCTTAGCGCTACCCGTGCTCTAGTCATGGAAAGCCGGCACCCAATAGGCATCGACAGCAAGCTCGCTACCTCTGGAGTGCTTGTGTACATCGTCGACACATCAATTGACACCACGGAGGGGCCGATGCGGGTCCAGCTAGCGCCTAACGCGACGCTTGCGGATGCTCTGTTGGGTGTTGATGATTACTTGGAGGCCTCCGGCTGGATCGTTTCAGTTACGCGCAATGAGGTTTGGGGGAACGAATTCGCGATCTTCCCTTAGCGCATGCGGCGCAGCAGAAGCGAGATCGTTTCCCACCCTTCCCGCACGTAGCTCCAAGACCACTTCGCCACCTCGATTGCGACTGGCACAAGCAGCACCAGCAGGGAAACAGTGATTGCCACCCGCATAAAGAGATGATGGCTTTGCAGTACCGGCTCAACTAACTTGCCGTCGCTACGTCGCTCCTGCTCCTGGCCGTGAATGTGGCCCCAAGGGTCAGATCGCTCAGGCCGCATGAGAGTCTTCAGTGCCTTCTGGCCCACGCACATCATCAAAGTCGTAGTAGCCCTCTGCGAAAGGTGTCACGCGAATGACAGCGGCAGCTTCGAGGCCAGTTGAAATGATGATCGTGCCGATTTTAGCCTCAGTGAGCTGGTCTCGTGACTGCGAGAGCGGTTGCGGAAGCACCACGAACTGCGTGCTGCCTTGGTCGAGCATGCGAGCCTGGCCAGGGGAGAGCAGATGTGAGATGGCATCGGTCGGCTTTACGGTCAGCGCAATGAGGGCCGCATCTCGCACGCGCTTATCGGACCAGAGCTCTTCGGCGATCTCTACGCCAACATCACGGCCCGCCTCTTTCATCTCACCCACTACAAGGCCGCGCTGAAGGATTCGATTAAGGCGGTCACGCAAGGCGATCACCACACCCTCGCGAATCAACGTGTTCGTCTCATCGAAGAACTCGCCACGCATGCGCGCGAATCGCTCTTGCACCTGAATGTCGAGGGCGCCAGCAAAGATGCGTCGAAGGGTGGCGATGTACTTCGGATAGACGCGATAGATGCCAGAGGCATCGGTGCCAGGAAGGTCACGCTCTGTGCCAACAAGTTCGCGGTGCGGTGCAATCGGATCACGCCCCGAGAGCGGCTTCGGGCGCTCTGAGCGCTGTGCCAGCTCCTCGCCGAACTCACGAGCCGTGGTGGATCCGGAAGCGGCGGCCTCTTGGACGAGCGACGCTGCCTGTGCGGTGGTGCGGGCGTACTCGCGGCGAATGGCGAAGCGGGCGACTTCTTGAATGGCGGCGAGGCGAGCCACAGCCTCCATGCGAGCAAGCGCCCGTGCGGCTGCCGAATAGCCGGCCTTGTCGATCCAGGCGCGCATGCGACCCGCTACGAAATAAGAGGCGGCGAGGTATGGCACGATCCCGGCGAATGCAAGACCCCACATGAGGCGGCAGAACGAGGCCATCTCTTCAGAGATGCCACCTGGCCCGATCTTGATTGGGTACTCCTCAATGATGTTCATCCAGTGGAGGAACTCAATGATCAACTGCGCGCCAGCAAGGCCAAGGACAATTGCGGCGGCGGAAAGGAATAGAGCGGCACCCCAGCGCGTCGCCCAAACAGGCGAACCCAGGATGATGCTGAGTGACTCAGGAACTCGCCACGCCTCACGTGTTGGGTAGAGCTGCGCATTGCGCCACTTGAGAAGCACAAACTTCGGTGCCGCTGGCCTTGGGGCTTTTTCTACTTTGTTCTCGGCCTCTTCGTCCTCGGCTTCTTCCTCATCAGCCTCTTCCGGTTCATTGGCATCTTCTTCTTCAATATCAACGGCATCATCGGCAACGACCTCTTCGGGGGCAGGCACCAGCTCTGTCTCTTCTGGAACCACATCGGTGCTCACCGCTGGCTTGCGACCCTTCTTTGCGGGCATCGCGGCCATGGCTTTCTTCTCTTCAGGCTCTGGCTCCGCTGCGGCGAGAGCCTCCTCCACTGGCACAGCCTCGTCAGCAGCTAATTTCTCGAATGGATCCGAGGCCTCAGGCTTGGCACCAATAGGATTCCCGCTTTCGTCTTCGTAGACCACGCCGTCAAACGCCGGGTCATCTACCGGCTTGGCAACGACACGCACCATTGAGTCCTTGCCGCACTTCTTCAGTGCAACCCATTCGCGATCCTTCTCCCATCCCTCGTCAGCGGCGCGCACGCACGCACGCTCAACTGAATGGTCCTCATCTGGCGCGATCCAACGAGGGGCGAGGCGCTCTCGCTCGTCGTGATCGGGATTAAGACGAGGCCGGTCGCTTGGATTGACGTCCTCAACATTCGCCACCCAATCGGAGAGCTTTGGAACGGAGAGTCCACCAACCCACGAGATTGCAGTGCGACCAAGCAGCAGCGCAGGAATCAAGGAGATCAGGAATCGCCAGATAGGTTCAAGTTCAATGTTGGGAAGGTGCGGCGCCGCAGTTGCCGCGCCCGACCAGGGATTGAGCAGCCACAGTGCACCGCCAACACCCAGGGGCAACATCGGCCCAATGCGCGTCACGATGAAGGCGCTGAGTAGCGCAAGCCCAACACGAGCTGGTTGCTCGAGCATGCCATCCTGTGGCCAGCCGACCATCCAAACCTCTGGCGTGTACCCAGCGAAGACGAAGTAGAGGAACACAAAAGCGCCAATGAAGTAGAGGATGCGCGAGAGATTTCCAAACAGCAGCTTGATGATTGCGGTGATGAAGTCTGGCAAGACGCTCTCAAACGCTCGCTCAATTGGGATTAGAGCCGCGGCTACAGAGACTGCCGCGAGGCCCGCCATCACGCTAATCACAAATCCAAGGAGCGCCTCAAGCGGCAATAGGCCAATCGTTTGCGCGATCACGCGCACCGGATTGAGCGTGTTGGTGTCGAGCAAGAAGCGCGCGGCAGTGAAGCCGACGATGCCCCAGACCAGAAGGTACGGCTCCACTCGGTAGCGCACCGAACGCGGCAGCAGGAATGCGGCGGCAATCCCGCCGAAGAGCGCAACGTACGAGAGGAGCGGCACAGACGTGAGGCCAGCCTCAAGCCAGGCGCTCAGGGCAACCATCAGACCGGCAACAATGAAGCCCGACTTCATCTCACGACCAGCAGACCAACCACCCTGCGGAATGTCAGCCTTTGTCTTCTCGGCAGCCTGGTGCCATGGCTGTTCTCGATTAAGGATGTATTCAACGGCCTCCATTGGGCCAACTGGGGTTACAGCCTCATGATCTTGCTTCAGCCAACGGGCTGGAATGGCGGCGGCAATCCCTCGCCCAATGTATTCCACGGCCTTGCGTACGAGCGCCTCTACCTGGAACGAGGCATCTCGCCCAGCTGCGTACTGCTCGGCGTAACTGTCCCCGTAGACCACCTTGCCGCCGAGCTCCGCGTCGAGATCTGCAGCACCGAGCGGGTTGATACGAATCTCGCCCGCTTCATCAAGGTTCTGGCTCTCTGTGAGGACTTTGGCTAGTACTGGCGGCCGTTCTACAAGGCGCCGTCCGATCGCAACGAATACCTCGTTGTATCGCCGTGGGCTTGGTCGCAGAACGGAGGTGAAGAAGACGCTACGAACCCTGGCAATTGCGCCGACGCCGGCTGGGAGTCGGTTCATCTCTTCATCTTGGGCGAGCTGCCGCACATCGTCGAGGCTTAAGGGCAGGAGCTGCTCGTCGATCCCCCAGCGGTCAGGTAGCTCTGAGCCGGTGGCGGGCTCGCGCATTGGATCGATCTCGCTGGCGAGACGAATCGCCGTGTCGGCGACGGCACGCTCACGCCCAGCACCAAGGCCGGCAACGCGCAGGCCAAGCGCAGATACCTTGCCCGATTCAATCGTCTCCCAGACGCGGTCGAACGTTTCACAGTCGAGCAGCATCTCTTGTGCGTCGGAGCGATAGTCGTCGGCCCAACGGTCGGCGGCTGGGTATTCGGTGTTCTGGGCAATGTCACCTTCGCGCACGCTGGTGATTCGATCACCACGAAGGTCAACCACCTTGACATGCGGGAAGCTGTACAGCCCAGGCAACGTGCGATCACCAAGATGCTCAACACGCTCTTCGTCTGCGGGCACCAGCAGGATCAGTGCACGCACTGGCGGATCAATTTCTAGCAAGCGCGCCACTACTGATTCGGCCAGGCGCTTCCCCTTGCCGGTTGAGCGCGGGTCAAGAATGAGTAGCCGAATGGGCAGGCTCAACACCTGCCCGTCTGAACCATCTGCACCGAGAACTCGACCAAGCTCGCGGATGCCACCGGGCGATGAGCCGTCGACCGACTTTTGCAGTCGGTCGACGAGCCCAGCGTCTCCTAGGTCAACGCGAAGGACGCGATCCATGCGCCCTCTTAGCTACGCTTCTTGCCAGCGCCGCTCGTGCTTCCATCGCTTGGCGTGATCTCTGCGAACGTCGCCTTACAGATATCCCAGAGCGAGTTGTAGCCGAGGATGTGGTACGGCAAGTGCAGCGCCGCTGGTATATCTTGAAGCCAGAACTTCTGGTACTCCATCAGCGCATTCAATCGCAAAGCACCTTCAAACTCGCCGTCACCGGCTTTCTGCTTTTCAGCACGAATCTTCTCAATGCGGTCCGTAATCATTGCGAGCTCAGCGGCTGCATCACGGTTCCCCGTATCGAAGTGTCGACCCACAAACGCCTTGAACAACAGCGGCACTGCGTCTGCAGCTGGCAGGCGCCCGGTCTTCGCGCCCTCAGGCACGAGATCTGCAAGCTCCGTCAAGATCTGGCCGACCCCTCGGCCGTTGCCTGCTGCGTATTCCGCTGCAACGGTTTCAAGGAACGCGTCTGGCAGCTGCGCCAAACGATCGGGCAGCGCACCCTGCAGCGGCACCCGAATCGGCTCTGCCTGTGGATTGCCGAAGTGCAGGCTCAGCGTCACGAACGAATCCTTATCTTCGGGATCTGCCGGCGATGCTACGAGCCGGTTGTTGAACGATGCAGCGACAAGTCGCTGAATCATGGCCTTGCGACCCTCTTCATTTACGAACGCAATGCTGTCCTTATAGCCAAGGCGCTGGCGCCACGCTAGTCGGTCCGTCATCTTTGGCGAGTGCGCGGCATTCACCCAGGTGTTTACGGATGACGCGCCGTCTGGCACATCAAGTAGACCAAGCCCGACCACCGAGATGCCGACAGCGATCGAGTCCGATGCGGATCGAGGCACATAGGTCAAGCGCTCAAGGTGAGGTGCAACCAGCGGATTCTCCGCAAGGATGCTCTTCAGCCACTCACGCTTCTTTGGCGCATCGTCGCCCGGGAAGCTCACGGTAATGCGCGTCTCCGCCTCGGTCGACACGGCCGGCGGAACCAAGCTGGTGTTGACCTTATTCAAAATCATTGCGCCGAGTCGCTGTACGGCGTTATCTTCCGCAGTGGCTGCATCTCGACGAACCTCTGCATTATCCAAGAGCGTCTTGAGGCTGGTGTACAGCCCCGACTTGGTCTGCAGAAGATCATGAACGCGGCGCTGGAGGCCCTCAATCAGGCTGTCGGCAAGCTTGTCGACCCTGCCGGCTTCCTGGCGCTCCCAACCCTTAAGGGCGTCATCCTGAACGTCGACGATGACCGCGCGTACTACCGCGGCGCCCGTCTTCTCATCCACGGTGTAGGCATCGGCTAGCGCGCTACGCGTACGCTCCAGAATTCCTCGGTAATACTCCTGCGCATCTGGCGAATTGCTGAGCAGGGCCGCTGTCTTGAGCGATGACTCGCGCGAAGCCTTCTCATCAACAAACTGGGTAGCCTTCGCCTCAAGGGCCTCAAGCATCTGCTTGATTCGCTCTTGCGCCTCCTTCGCGAGGTTGCGAATCGCCTGCCCCTCTGGAGTGGCAAGGTACGCCTTCCAAGCGTCATAAATCTTGGTTGCCTCTGCGGACTCCAGTCGCTTATCGATACCGGTTCGCGGCACACGCTTGAACACATTTGGCCACGGGATCTCCACCAGGTCATTCAGTTCGGGATACGACACTTTTGCAGGTGAGGGGTATGGAAGCTCCCCGACGGCAATGTCGCCAAACGCGGCTTCCATGTTGAGCAACACCGTGGTGATTGGCGACTTCTGCGCCTGCGCAATATCGCGGGCAATTTTCCCCAGCTTCAGTGCGTCGGCGCTGATCGACTGGGCCGCCTTCGCCATGCTCAGCCGAGCACCCGCAAAGAACGACCCTGGCGTCGAAGAGTCACAGAACTCGTTGATCTTGTTCTTGAGCGTTCCGTATCCGTCATTCATCTCCCGCTTGTTGCGGGCTTGGGTCACTTGCGAACGCAGGCGATCAAACCCAACGGTTGCCGACGTTGCACGCGTTGGAGCGTGCATACCGAGTTGCTGGGCGAACGCAACCCGCAGATTCGGTAGGGCACCGGCCTCTGCGCGCTTCGGCAGCACCTGTTCGATCAGGTACTCCCCGTAGAGGGTTTCCGCAATTCGCGTGGCAACCTCTCGCATTTCATCGTGAATCTCAACCGTTGCGGCCATAGCGAACGGTCGCTTCCCAACGAAGGTTGGGTGATCGAGCTGCAACAGACCGGTGTCGTTCACGAGCTTGTCCAGCAGTGGCATGTAGCGCTGCGACGCCGAGTTGACTCCGCCCGTCTTGGCAGACTCAACGTCTGAGACGAGGTCAAGGGCGAAACGGGCGATTGATCGCTCAATTGGCTGGCCCTTCATGTCAACAGGCGTGTCGAACAGGAATGCCGACTTCACCACGCCGGCAGGAATCTCGAAGGAGAGCTTGTTCGGATAGCGAACAGGCTTCTGCTTGGTCGGCGGTGGCGCATTCTGCACATCGATTAGTGCACCCAGATCAGCGAGTCCACGCGCGGCGTTGAGCCGGCTAGAACGACGCTTTGCCTCGCCAAGGACCGAGTCAAAGTTTCGGGGAAGGGCTACAAGTGGTACCACCGTAACGTCGGCGCCGAGACGCTGCGTGGCGCGGTAGGTGATCAGCTGGATGATGTCGTACATCGTTCCGCCGCCGGTACCGCCGGAGAGCGATCCGCCGACGAGGATGATCACCTTGTCGCTGACCTGCCCGCCTGGGTTGTAGCGCTCAAGGTCACCCTTTGAGCTCGTGATGCGACCGAGGGCAACATCGAACTGGCCGAGGAGGCCTTCGGTGCCGCGGTCGCTCAACATCGCAAACAGCGCAGCACGCCCGATCGTTGGGTACTGGCCAGCGCCAACAGCGAGAGGCGCGAAGGTTGGCTCTGTGCCCCAATCGCCGACACGTGGCGGTAGCCACGAGCGCGTGATCTCGTCTTCAACAGTGCGGAGCTGGTTCGTAATCTGATTAGATGCCGAGAACTTTGGCAACGCGTGAATGAAGGTTGCCGTGGCCTCAACGATCTTTGGGTCTGGGTGCAGCGACGTAGCCGTTGCAGCCAAGTCAGATTCAGCAAAGTCTACGTAGATCGTCTGAATGAAGCGTGGGAGCTCATGAGCTCGCAGCTCTGGCAGGCGCTTCTCTTCGAGGCGTGCCTTATTGCCGTTTGGCCCACAGATCTGATTGCGGAGCATTCCCTCAAGCTCGCGCCCGATGGTCTGACCGCTACCGCCGACCCCTACGTAAATGAAGCGCTGTCCGAAACTCATGGTGCTCTCCTCTCGCCTATTGGCCTACAACGCGCTGCTGGATCCGCCGCCCTGCGACGTTCCAGAAAAATCGGATGGTGCAGTCTCATCTGGGTTGCTGCTGTCTTGATACGGCCGCGGGTTGCCGTAACGGACCACGGCACTCATGCCGCTCGCCAGATCTAGCTCTTTACTGAGCTCGAACTTGGATGGCTTGCCTCCAACCTCACCGGTTAGGCCAGACGTATCCAGCCGCGTTCCTGGGAAGAACCGGAAGAACGCGCGCGTGATCTTGACCTGGGCGTCATTTGGGTTCGGGGTGCGCTCGGCATTCCCGTTGTGGAGGTCAAAGCCAACCTTGGTGCCACCACGTAGGGCTACGGCTTCTTGTCCATTGATGGAAACCTGCAGGTCCCGACCGATCCACCAGAGGCGGGCGCCGATGAGGAGCAGGACTAGGAGCAACCACCATGGATTACAGCCGAGCCAGCTCAGAGGCGAGTCGGCGACGCATGGGTCATCAACTATCACGATCGGGGTTGGGGTCGGTGTTGGAGTCGGGGTTGGAGTCGGAGTCGGTGTGGGCACGCAATTCGCCGGAGGCTCGCTGGTCGCTGTGCTGATCACAACCGTATCCCCCTCCGAGCCCTTGGTCTGGGGGGTAGGCGTAATCGTTCCCGGATACTGACCGCCTTCAACACCAGTGCCGCGCTCAGGTACTAGGCCAAGGCTCACAAGCACTGATTCGTACTCCGCAACTGTCAAGCAGAGAGGTGGCGGAACCCGAACCTGGCATGCAATCGCGTCTAGGGCTCGACCAATTGCGTCCGCCGCATCAGGACCGTTTGAGAATACAGGGGGTTTATCCCATTCAAAGTTTGTCGTGACCTTGCACGCAGCACCTGTAAAGGTGTCTTTTGTGAGGTCCTGCAATAGACCCTCATCAACAGCATCCGGGGCTGCTGGGTTTTCAATGCCTACTGGCAAAATTGCACATTGATAGCTGCCACTGTTTCGAAGATTTAGGGCGGCGGCCTCATCGGTGGGCTTGCCATCAGTGAAGAGGATGATGCCGCAGCGACCTGAGGTGCCAACAAGCTCGTTAAGCGAGGGAACAAACTTAGTTCCACCTAGCTCCTTCTTAGGATCCCGATAGTCATCCGCGATTTGAGTTAGGCAGTTGATAAGTAGTGTGACGGAACCACTTGTATTCCCTTCGCATGACTCACCAGATACTTTTTCAATAACTGTCGCACCGCTACCAAATTTGACAATCTTGAATTCAATTGCGCGCTTCGTGTACTGCTCGCTGTAGGTGCGAATCTTCTCCGCAAGGCTGTCTACAGCATCTGCAAGCTCCTCGTTCAGATTCGGATCTTTACACTCGCTCTTCGGAATCGGCTGACCGTTCTTGTAGCAAAAGATTGAACCTGAGAAGTCGAAGGCGAAAACAACCTCACTGAGTCCGAGGCCGCTGTCCTCAGCGGCCACCGGCCGGGCTGCCGCCGGCGCGAAAATCGACAGCGCCACAGCAAGACTGACTAGGGCGATGCGTAGGCGGGTCATGGCGGTCCTCCCTCGGCTGGCGGTGATACGTGCTTGGTAAGTGGATCCGAATCCTAGTCGCTTTTTGTTGCCGTGGCGTTAGCGTTTCTGAGACTTATCCACATTCTCATTGGGGCTGTGTCGGCTGTCTGGCACGCGGGGAGCTGGTGGTTCCTTCTGGTTTGTTACACCCCCCGCGGGGAAGAGTGGCCTAAGTATCTCCATATTGGAGGTGCAAAAGGGAGGGAACATGTCGTTACTTAATGGAAAGAAAGGGAAGGACCTCGGCTTTAGCGACTTCGTGTCGTCTGCTGTTCGTGGGCTCTTCATGCCCTATTTCAGTCTTCCGATCATCCTGCTCGGGGTGGGGGTTGGCTACGCAACGGATCTCCTGTTGAAGCCGCTCTTGGTGACTGGCTTCACGCAGGCTGGGTCAATTGGCGCCGCGGTGGGCCCAATCGCCACCGCGTCGGGGATCTCGATCGTCACGGGAGTGTTCATTGCCGTGTATGGCCAGATCTACGGAACGCTCGCCACCTCAGCGAAGACGGGCACGCCAACCATTGGTGAGGCGTTCGCCGTCATCGGCCAGCGTGGTCTCTCGGTGTTCGCTGCGGGCCTCTTGGTGACGCTCGCTACGGTGGGCATCTTCATCGTTGGGCTGATCGTGGTGATCGGTGGAGCCGTCGCCGCGAACGCGGGCGGGGTGACAACGGGGTTGTTCATTCTCTTCCTCGTGGTGTTCATTTATCTGTCGATGCGCCTCGGGCAGGCCGGCTGGTTCGCAGCCGATGGCATGGGTGCCATTGATGCGATCAAGGCCTCGTGGAGCCGCACCCAGGGTCACCTCATGAAGATCCTCTTCTGGAGCCTTGGTGGTGCATTCGTCTTCACGGCGATCGGCGCACTCATCGGACTCCTGACGAGCTCTCTGCCAGATGGCATCGGTAGCTCAATCGGCACCGGCGTCGGCCTGGTCTTCACGTACGCGTCGGGCTCCGTGCTCTACCGCCGCATCACGGCGAAGTAGGCGGCACACGATCTAGATACTCGCTCCTCGTGGAGCAAGAGGGCCCCCTCGGTCGCAGCGATGCGTGCCGAGGGGGTTCTTCGTTCCCCCTCCCGCTACACTCCCCCCTATGAGTAGTGGAGCTAAGCAGCCGATCCGCGCCTATTCGGGGATCCAGCCGAGCGGGGCGCCGCACCTGGGGAACGACCTGGGCGCCATCCGAAACTACGTGGCGCTGCAAGAGAACTACGAGTCCATCTACTGCATCGTCGATTACCACGCCCTTACCAGCGTGCACGACGGCGAGAGGCTCAGGCGCCAGACGCGCGAGATGGCCGCGGCGCTCATTGCCCTGGGCCTCGACCCGAACAAGTGCACGCTGTTTGTGCAGAGCCATCGCCCCGAGGTGCAGGAGCTCGCCTGGATCCTAATGACCGTCACGCCCGTGAGCTGGGTCGAGCGCACTCCTACCTATAAGGAGAAGAAGGCGCAGCAGGCCGACGACATCAATCACGGCCTCCTCACCTACCCGATCCTGCAGGCGGCCGACATTCTGCTGCCGAAGGCGAGCGTGGTGCCGGTGGGCAAGGATCAGGCCGCACACCTCGAGCTGAGCCGCGAGATCGCGCGCTCGTTCAACAACAAGTTCGGCGATACCTTCCCAGAGCCAGAGGCCGTCTTCACCACCGCTCCCGTGGTGCTGGGCACCGACGGCGAGAAGAAGATGAGCAAGTCGATCGGCAACACCATCGACATCCTGGGTGACCCCGCCGTGATCACCAAGCAGGTGATGGGCTCAGTGACCGACACCAAGCGCCCACTCAAGAGCGACCCGGGACACCCCGAGGCCTGCAACGTTTGCCAGCTGCACAAGCTGGTAAGCGCCAACTACGAAGAGCTCTGGCAGAACGAGCGCGCCGCCCTCACCGGCTGCGCCGACATGAAGCGCCTACTCGCCGAGCGCCTAATCGCCCACTACGCCCCCGCCCGCGAGCGCTACAACGAGCTCCTCGCCTTACCGCACGAAGTGGACAACAGCCTCGGCGACGGTGCCGCCCGCCTCTTGCCCATCGTCACCGAGACGATGCGTGAGGTGAAGGAGAAGGTTGGGTTGGCGT
>JAPLHR010000032.1 GCA_026389535.1 Chloroflexota bacterium | reverse complement strand
GCTGACGCGCGCCGCCTCAATCTCCTTGGTGGCGTCGGCTCGCATGCGATCCAACTCCGCCTTCAGTGTGGCGACCTGCTCATCGCGAATCTGCGCCGCTGCCTTATCGGCGTTGGCGCGGATCTCGTTCGACTCACGTCGAGCGTCGGCGAGCGCAACGCCCGCCGCCTCTTCGGCGCGACTCTTGGCGATCATGGCCTCGGCCGCATCGCGCAGCCCGCGCTCAATGCGCTCACGGCGCTCGTCAAGCATCTTCATGACAGGTCCGAGCGCAACGGCGCGAAGGACCAAGATGAAGAAGCCGAAGTTTGCCGCGGAGACCAAGATCCAGAACAGGTTGAAGCTGATCCCAGCCTCAGCAGGTACGCCCGGCTCGGGCACCTCTGCGGCTCGAATCGCCGCCTGAATAATCGCGTGCATCATGTGCTGCACCAGCCCTACCGAACTCGTCGACTACTTCAGGACGAGGGTAAGAATGCCGAGCACGATTGCGAGAACGCCGAGGCCTTCAGCAAACGCTGCGCCAAGGATGAAGACGCCACGCACTGGGCCTGCGGCCTCAGGGTTGCGCCCGATTGCCGTCGCCGCAGCTGCTGCTGCAAGGCCTACGCCAATGGCTGGCCCGATCACGCCGAGTGCTGCGATTCCGCCTGGAAGGTTGTCCATCGCTCTGTTCCTCCTACTTGTGGTCGCTACCCGGACCTATGCCGAATACCCGACCGGGCTGCTCCTCAGCTACGGCTAGTGTGCCGCAACTTTCGATTCCGCTCCCGCGTCGGTATGACCCTTCGCTGGATGCTCCTCATGGCCCTCCTCGTGGTGCCCCTCCATGGCGAGCATGGTGAAGACCAACACGAGGACGCTGAAAATAATCCCCTGCATGAGCCCGACGAAGAGCTCAAGCCCGTAGAGGGCGACGGGGATGAAGGCGAAGGTGATCGTGGTCATAACGGTCAGCGCCAGCTCGCCGCCGTAGATGTTGCCGAATAGACGCATGGAGAGCGCGACCGGCTTCACAAATTCTAGGAGAAATTCAATCAGTCCGACAAAGAGGCCAACGGGCCCGCGCTTGAGGCTGAAGAATTTTCCGAAGTAGGAGCCAACACCGAGGGCGCGAATCCCTTGATAGTGGAAGTAGCCGAACATCACCAGGGCCATGCCCACGGTGACGTTCACATCGCTCGTTGGCGCACGGAAGGCGTGCAGTCGCCCCACACCAGGGATGAGGCCAGACCAATTTGACGCAACGATAAAGATGAAGACTGCAAGGAAGAGGGGGAGGAACTTTTCAGAGCCGACGCCGCCGATCCCCTTTGCAAATCCTGAAAGCGCCTCGATCGCAAACTCCAGAGCGTTCTGAATCTTCCCGGGAGCCTCCGTCAGCCTTCGCGCGACCAGCGCGAAGAGCAGAATCACGACCGCCATAACGATCCAGGTCATGATGATCGAACCGGTGATCGAAGGGTAGAAATCGAGGAGCGCAGCGGCGTGATGCTCCTCGCTGCCGAGATTAATGACAGCGTGCGGCACGATGGGCTCAAGGGCCTGTCGAATCACGGTGCCTGGGAATCCGACGAGCCCCTCACCTCTGGTAAGGAGAGCGGCGGCAACGTCAACGATCAGTACGATGAGGGCGCCGATGAGGAGCATGCGCTTCGGCGAGGTTCGCTGAGCTGCTACGGTCACTTCGCCCTCCCCCTCTCCGCGTCTATGCGCGCTCTCTGTCGTCGTGCAACCTCTGCACTCTCCAGTGCGTCAAGTGTCGCCAGCACACGCCGGATCAACCGAGCCGATCCGACTGAGCCAACGAGAAAGCCTCCGATAAAGCCGAAGACCAGCCCGAACGGCCGGCTCCCGAGCTTGCCATCAAGCCAATCGCCGCCCAGCGCGCCGCCTAACGTCGCTACCAACAGCATCACTCCAATCTGCGAGAAGAGCGTGAGATACATGCCCTTGCCACCGATTGTGGTCAGCCCTTGCGGCGCATCTGCTACGCCCGATTCTAGCGGAGGGTCGCCAAACTCGCGTTCGTTTTTTGGGGCTGGGGTGGGGTTGCTCATGCGCGCCGCTCCGCTCGTCGCGAGAGCCAGACGATCGCCCCGCCGAGTACGACAAGGAGCCCAGCAAAAGCGTACAGGGCGGCACTTGCGGTCAGCACAACCGCCCCAACCGAGAGGAGGAGGGTGACGCCGTAGAGGGCGAGGACGGCCCCGCGGTGGCTGAGCCCCGCGTCGATCAGGCGCTGGTGGATGTGGGTCTTGTCGGCACTATATGGAGATCGGCCCGCCAGGAGCCGCCCCACGATGACGAAGAAGGCATCAATGATGGGCACCCCCAGGATGAGCAGCGCGGCGACAACCTTGGCGGTGCCGAGGAGGGAGAGGACCGCGAGGGCGTAGGCGACCGCCAGGATCCCGCTCGTCCCCATATAGATAGAGGCGGGGTAGAAGTTGTGCCGCAAGAAGCCGGCGAGCGCACCCGCCAAGGCGAAGCAGAGGGCGGCGAGAAGGGGGGTCGCCGGGAGGGCGATCACCCCAAGGGTGACCGCAGCGATGAGGGCAATCCCGCCCGAGAGGCCATCGAGCCCGTCGATGAAGTTCATGGCGTTCTGCATGCCAAGAACCCAGAAGAGGGTGAGGGCGAGCCCAATGGCGTCAGGGATCAAGAGGTCACCTGCGCCGAATGGATTCGACAGGATTGCGATCCGCACGCCGAACGCGATCGGTACCGCCGCAATCACCAGCTGCCCGGCGAGCTGCCAGCGTGCGCGCAGATCGAAGCGGTCGTCGGCGAGGCCGATAACGCCAGCGAGTAGGGTGCCGAGGAGCAGCGCGGCAGATCCGGAGGTTGGAAGTGGGGTACCACCCGTAAGGCCGAGTGGTGCCGCAAGGATCGTCACCGCCGCACCAACCAAGAAGAGGGAAAGAGCAACGGCGAAGCCGCCAGCGCGCGGCATCAGGATTGTGTTGATGCGCCGCTCGTTTGGCACATCGGCAATGTTGAGAGAGAGGGCAACCTGTCGCGCGACCCTTGTGCCGACCAGTGCGACAAGTGCAGCGACTAGTGCGATCGCGAGATAGAGCGGAGCGTTCTCCATTAGCTCTCGCGTGCCGCTAGCTCCGCAGCATCGTTACCGGGGACTGGGAATCGCTGGGCGACCTTCACCACCTCGCGACGGATCTGCTCAAGCTTCGCCGAATCCTCGCGTGCGGCGATCGCCTCGACTGACCACTGTGCGATCTGCTCCATCTCGGCGAGCCCCATGCCGCGCGTAGTTGCGGCCGGCGTGCCGTAGCGAACGCCGCTCGTCACCATCGGCGAGCGCGTCTCACCCGGAATGCTGTTCTTGTTGATCGTCACGCCCACTGCTTCCAATGCAGCCGTAGCCTCCTTGCCCGTCACGCCAAGCGGCGTCACGTCGCACAAGATCAGGTGGATGTCAGTACCGCCGGTGATCACACCGAATCCGCGTGCGGCGAGCGCTGCGGCGAGCGCCTTCGCGTTGTCGAGTGTGCGCTGCATATACGCACGGAATTCAGGCTGCAGCGCCAACTTATACGCAACCGCCTTGGCGGCGATCACATGCATGAGTGGCCCACCTTGATTTCCTGGGAAGACGGCTCGGTCGATGGCAGCAGCTTCGTCTGTTCGCGCAAAGATCATGCCGCCGCGCGGTCCGCGTAGCGTCTTGTGTGTGGTGGTGGTGACGTAGTCAGCGTGCGGGAATGGGCTCGGGTGTAGCCCTGCCGCAACGACTCCTGAGATATGCGCCATGTCGACCATCAGCTTTGCCCCTGCTGCGTGTGCGATGGCCGCAAACTTTTCAAAATCGAGTACGCGCGGATACGCCGATGCGCCAGCGATCACGACCTTCGGCTTCGCCTCATCAACGGCGCGCTGTACCGCATCCCAATCAACGAGCCCGTCTTCGGCACGAACGCCGTAGAAGGTTGGCTTGAACCACTTTCCAGAAATATTTACCGATGCGCCGTGGGAGAGGTGTCCGCCCTGGTCGAGGCTCATGGCAACGAAGGGGTCGCCTGGTGACATTGCGGCAGTGAAGGTCGCGGTGTTTGCCGACGCACCAGAGTGTGGCTGCACGTTGACATGTTCGCTGCCAACAAAGAGTTGCAGCGCGCGGCTGCGCGCAAGATTTTCGGCCTCGTCGACATAATCACAACCGGCGTAGTAGCGCTTCCCTGGGAGACCCTCGGCATACTTGTTGGTAAGGATGGAGCCCTGCGCTTCGCGCACAGCGGCGTAGGTGTAGTTCTCGGAGGCGATCAGCTCAATGTGGTCGCGCTGACGCACCGCCTCTTTGACGAAGATGGCGTCGAGCTCAGGGTCAACCTTGCGAAGGCTTAGGTTCATCATCGGGTCGTGTGCGGCGTTGCTCATGGTCCCCTCCCTCTCCTCTGCCCCACTACGGGTGCTTGACCCCTATTCTCCCGCTGATCCGAGGATCAGGCGCTCAATCATGCGCGCTACGCCGTCCTCTTCACAGCGGGGTGCCTCGTATTGCGCCACGGCCCGCACCGGGCCGGGGGCCCCAGCCATCGCCACCCCGTGCCCGGCGACGTCGAGCATCTCTAGGTCGTTGTACTGGTCGCCGATGGCCATCACCTGGCAAAGGGGGATTTTGAGGCGGCGGGCGAGCCAGCGGAGGGCGGTTCCCTTATTGACCCCAGGGGCGGTGAACTCCAGGTATTCGGGGTGGCTGATGGTCACATCGAGCTCTCCGGCAAAGGTGGCCCGAGCGCGATTGAGGATCCCGTCGACATGCCCTTCGGGGGCGTGGGCGACCACCTTAGATAGGTGCAGCTTGCGCTCGGTGAGGTAGGAGATCAGGTCTGGCACCGTGCCGAGGCGTTTGAGGGCATCCCCCTTCAGCCAAGCCTCGTACTGGCGCACATGGGGATCTCGAACATCGAAGCGCAGGTCATCGCGAATCACGGCGTGGCCCCAGAGGTTGTTCTCGCGGCACCAGGCGACCGCCTTGGCCCCGAGGTGGGCGGGGAAGGGGAAGTGCCGGATCATGCGCCCTGAGCCAGCCTCGCCCTTCGCCGGGATCTCGCGCGCGATCGCCCCCTGCATCCCGATCAGCGGACCGTCGAGACCGATCTGATGCGCGTACTCAATGATCGACGGCACATTGCGCCCCGACGAGATGGTGGCGATCACCCCTTTGGCGCGCGCCGCACGAATCGCATCGATGGTGCGCTCGGCGATCACGCCGTCGTGTGGCAGGAGCGTGCCATCGAGATCCATAACGAGGAGTCGGATTGGGAACGCAGGTTTCACCGCCATGACGCGTTACCCGCTCCGACGAATTTCGGCCATGCGGTCGCGACCCGAGAGGTCGCCGCGAATGGCCACGCGCCAACCGATGCCGAGGCCATCGGCGAGTCGCGCAACGTCGTCGCCCTGACCGTCACCGAATTCAAGGAGTGCGGCGCCACCTGGGCGCAGCAGGCGCGGCAGCTCGGCGATAAGTCGGCGAATCAGTTCCAGCCCATCACCACCGCCATCGAGCGCAAGGCGCGGCTCTGCGGCAATGCCGAGGCGCGCTAGGTCGCGTGGCGCAAGGTCGCGAATGCTTGCGGCGGCCTTCGCCTCATCAACATCGGCGGTTGGCACGTACGGCAGGTTGGCGATCAGGAGATCGAGGTGCGCTGGATCGCCCGGCGCACGCGCGGCGAGGAGCGGCTCCGCGAGATCGCCCTGCATAAAGGTAACGCGCGACGCAACGCCACAACGCAACGCATTCGCGCGCGCCACCATCAACGCGTCGCCAGAGATGTCGGTTGCGATGAGGCGCAGCGGCACTGGTGATTCGTCGGCGAGCGCCACGGCGAGTGCGCCGCTCCCAGTGCCGATCTCCGCAGCGTTCAGTGGATGCGGTGCGCGACCGAGCGCGCGATCGGCAGCGACGCGGTCGGCGAGGAAGGCGAGTGCCGTCTCAATGATCAGCTCGCTCTCTGGTCGCGGGTCAAGCACGTCCGGTGTGACGAGCAGCTCTAGCCTACGGAATCCACGACGTCCAGTGAGGTGGCTGATTGGTCGGCCAGTCGCGCGTTCCTGCACAAGTGCGGCGAGCGCAGATGGCGCGTCGCCGGCGAGAAGAGCGCTGCGCGCGATGCGCAACGCATCGGCGAGTTGCGGATGTCGATCGCTCAGCGGCTCTGGCTCTGGGAGTTCGCTGAGCGCTGGGAGTGGGAGTGGAAACCCTGCAGCAACGGCGGTGCGCAGTGTGGCAACGCGGGTGCCGAGCATTGCTGCAAGGAGTGTCTCTGCATCAAGGCGCGCTGTTGGGCTTCCCGCCGCCTCAAGCTGCAGTGTTGCGTCGCGCAACAGTGCGGGGCCGTCGGCCTCGCGCTCGACGAGTGGTCGACTAGTGATCTGCTCCTCGCTCATCATTCCGCCAGTCGTGCCGCCTGCTCAGCGGCGGCGAGTGCCTCATGGAATGGCGCAAGGTCGCCACCGAGAATCCCAGGCACATCAAACTTGTCGAAGCCGATGCGGTGATCGGTGACGCGATTCTGTGGCCCGTTATATGTACGAATCTTCTCGCTGCGATCACCACTGCCGATCAGCGCCTTGCGCGCCTTGGAGTCGGCGGCGCGCTTGCGCTCCTCTTCAGCGGCGATAATGCGGCTGCGCAGAATCGCCATCCCCTTCTCTTTGTTGCGCAGCTGGCTGCGCTCGTCCTGCATCTCCACCACGATGCCGCTCGGAATGTGCGTGATGCGCACCGCGGAGTCGGTGGTGTTCACCCCTTGTCCGCCGTTCCCCGATGCGCGCTTCACGTCGATGCGAATATCGTTTTCAGGAATCACGAGGTCAACAGCGGTCACCACTGGCAGCACCACAACGGTGGCGGTGCTGGTGTGAATGCGCCCGGCTGACTCCGTTGCGGGGACGCGCTGAATGCGATGCACGCCCGACTCCCACTTAAAGGCGGCCCATGCGCCGTCGCCAGAGACCTCCATCACCCCTTCGCGAATCCCGCCAACGCCGGTTTCGCTGATCACATCAACCTCGCTCTTCCACCCCTGGCGTTCGGCGTAGCGTAGGTAGGCGCGGAAGAGCTCACCGGCGAAGATGCCGGCCTCGTCGCCACCAGCGCCAGGACGCACCTCGATCAGCAGATCTCGCCCATCGTTCGGATCAGGCTCAAGGAGCAGGCCTGGAAGGCTCTCAAGGATGTCGCGTTCGATCGCCTCGGCCTCGGCGCGGTCCGTTGCGGCAAGCTCACGCATCTCCGCGTCAGCCCCCGGATCCGCCTCAAGGGAGCGTGAATCGGTCACGCGTAGCCGGGCGGCGGTGAGGGCCTCGCCCGCCTCGGCGAGCGGTGCGGTGCGCGACAACTCGCGCCCAATGCGCGCAAGGGCGGTGTGGTCGGCGAGCACCTCAGGAAGTGTCAACTGCGCCTCAAGCTCGGCGCGCGCCTTGAGCGCCGCCGCGAGTCGCGCGTTGAGTTGCACCGCGTCAGCCATCAGGTCACCTTCAGCGGCTGTAGCGCACGGGAGGTTGGTAGCTCTGAGCCGCTCGGCACAACGCCACCCTCCGCTTCAATCGCCGCTGTCAGTGCAACGATCGCAATGTCGTGCATGCTGTCGTCGGGTCGTCGCGTGGTGATGCGCTGTACGGCAATCCCCGGTGCCGCCAGCGTCCGCGCAATCACGTTCGTTCGATAGCGACCCAAGAGTCGCAAGATCTCATACGCGAGTCCTGCCACCAGTGGAATGCCCGCAATGCGACTGATCACCGTTGGGATTGGATCGAGTCGGCCGATCAGCGAGAAGCTGACGATGCTCACGAGAATGACGACAACAAGGAACTCGGTGCCGCAGCGTGGATGCGCCGTTGGCCAACGCGACAGCGCGTTGCGCGTGAGCGGCTCACCGTTCTCAAGTGCGTGAATCGCGCGGTGCTCTGCGCCGTGATAGCGATAGGTGCGATCAACATCACTGCTACGTCCAACCGCTGCGAGGTATCCGAGTAAGATTCCCACCTGCAAGAGTCCATCAATCGCGCGTTCCACGAGCAGCTCTGTGAGGCCAAGTGCGTGCACGATGGCTGACGCGGCAATTGCAGGAAGCACATTGAAGATCGCAACCGCAATCAGAAGCGTGACCGCGAGCGTTGCGATCATGGAGCCGGTGCCGCCAGTGGATCGCTCTTCGTCACCCGCCGACACATCGGCGCTGCGCAGAAGCCAGCGGCTGCCAAGTGCGAGTGTCTCCCACAGAACAACGGCGCCGCGCAGCACGGGGATGCGGGTAAGGCGTCGGCGAATAGGTCCGGTGGCAATTGGTTCTGCGGTTACGGCGATGCCGCCATCAACGGTGCGCAGCGCAACGCCGATGTGTGATGGGCCGCGCATGAGAATGCCGTCGATCAACGCCTGGCCGCCATACGCTGCGCCGCTTGTTGGGCGCGCGCTCAGAGATACGGCGTGTAGCCCTCGTGAAACATCTGCGAAGCGATCCTGCGCGAATCGCGCAGCGACGCCGAGTCGGCGCCGCATGAAGATCAGCGCGAGCGACCGAGGCGCTTCTGGAAGCGCTCGACCTGACCGGCCGTGTCGAGAATCAGCTGCTTCCCCGTAAAGAACGGGTGGCAGTTTGAGCAGACTTCCGTCTTGAGCTCGCTGGTTCGCGTCGACCCGATCGAGAACTTCGTGCTGCATGCGAGGCACGTGATTTCGATGGTGTTGTACTTGGGATGAATCTCTGGCTTCATCAGCGACTCTCTAGGCGTCTGGTGAAGCGACAACGTTGACGCGCTTCTTCGTGCGCGACGCGTGGTCGAACTTCACCCTGCCGGTGACGGTTGCATAGATGGTGTAGTCGCTGCCCAGGCCAACGCCGCGTCCTGCGGCGAAGGTGGTGCCGTGCTGTCGCACGATGATGCCGCCAGCGTTGATCTTCTGACCGTCGCCAACCTTCACGCCAAGGCGCTGACCAGCGCTATCGCGTCCGTTGCGAACACTTCCGCCTGCCTTTTTGTGTGCCATGGGGGTCTCCTTCTCTCAGCGTTCGCTGCGTTACTCGGCGTCAGCGACCGACGTGTCGGCGCTCTTCGCTGCTGGCTTTGCGGTTGCTGGCTTCTTTGCGGCAGGCTTCTTCGCTGCCTTCGCTTCGGCTGGCGCGCCAACCTTCAACGTTGCAGCGACTGCTGCGTCAGCTTTCGCCTTATCGGCGGCAACTGCGGCGGCGGCGACCTGCGCCTTGGCGCGATCTGCGGCGCCGGCTTCGTAGAGCGCCTTCGCGCTCGTGCCATTCACTGCAACTTCGGTGACCTTGATGAGGTGAAGTTCCTGGCGGTGCCCCTTGGTGATGCGGCTACGCGCCTTCGGTCGATACTTAAAGCTGATCGTCTTTGGTCCGCGCTCCTGGCCGAGCACCGTTGCGGTGACCTTTGCGCCAGCAACAACGGGGGTGCCGATCTCCGTGGTGGAGTCGGTGCGCACAAGAAGGATGCGGTCGAACGAGATCTCGCTCCCTGGGGTAGCGCCGGTCAACTCAACGTGCAACTCGCTGCCGAGCTCCACTCGATACTGCTTTCCACCGGTCTCGATGACTGCGTACATGGTTCCCCTGTCCTTACTGTCTGTGCGCCGTACAGGCGGCGCCTGCTGGGCGAGTCGCGGTCTGACGGACGGGTCAGTCGCGGG
>JAPLHR010000097.1 GCA_026389535.1 Chloroflexota bacterium | reverse complement strand
GCATGGCTGACAGCGAAGAGGGTGATACCGACCCTGCAGGCTGGGAGCGAGCCACGCTAACCTCGAAGGTCCTGGTCATGGTCGCTGGAGTCGCCATGAACGTTGCCGTCGCCTTCCTGCTGATGTTCGTCCTCTCCGGACCACTTGCCGAGCGTGCCAGCATCCTTCTCGAGGACGTGCAGGCGGGCTCTCCAGCCGCCGCCGCTGGACTGCTACCAGGTGATCGCATCTTGGGCGTTGAGGGAGAGACGTTCGATCGCTTCGATTCACCGCTCCGAAGCCTCCCCGAACGCGCAGGGCAGAGCGTGCGCGTGACGGTGGAGACTCCTGGCCAAACGGCGCGCGAGGTTTCCATGACGCTGCGCACCGCCGCTGAGGCGGCAGGGCAGGGATACATGGGTGTGCAGATTGCATCTATTGACGGCGCGGGTGCACTCTCACGCCCAATCGGCGATGTGCTCGGGCTCGCCGTTACGCGCACGTGGGATGCCGGCACCTCCATTCTTGGCGCACTGGGCAGTTTCATCACCTCGCCGTTCCGACCCTCTGACGGCACAAGCTCCGTCGCTGGCCCGATCGGCATTGCGGTTGGCGTCTCAGCGGCCGCTGGCCAGCTCGGATTTTCTGGCCTCTTGCATATCGCCGCGCTGCTCTCAGCGAATCTCGCGGTGCTGAATCTGCTGCCGATCCCGCCACTCGATGGTGGCCGCGTCGCTGCGCTCTTCCTACGTCGCCTGCTCGGTGAGGTGCGTGGTCGCCGCGTCGAACGCCAACTCGTCACTGGAGGTGCAGTACTGATGCTCGCCCTCTTCGCCTGGATCTCCCTCGGCGACATCCTGAATCTCTTCGGAGTAGATCGATGAGCCGTGAGCTGAACGTCGTCGCTCGCCCTGCAGCCGACAGTCCAGACCAACTTCGTCCCATTCGTCGCTCAACTCCGAGCGTCTCTGTTGGCGGTGTGCTGGTTGGCTCTGCCCACCCAATCGTTGTGCAATCAATGACGAACACCGATACCGCCGACGCGGCGGGCACCGCGGCGCAGGTCGCGCACCTGGCACGGGCTGGAAGTCAGATCGTGCGCGTCACCGTGAATAACGACGCATCTGCCGCGGCGATCCCTGAGATCGTGCAGCGACTCGCTGATGAGGGGCTCACTACGCCAATCGTTGGCGACTTCCACTACAACGGTCACAAGCTACTTGCCGCTCACCCGAAGAGCGCATCGCTGCTGGCAAAGTATCGGATCAATCCGGGCAATGTGGGGAGCAAGCGCCGTGACGAGAACTTCCAGACGATCGTTAAGGTTGCGATTGATCACGATAAGCCGGTGCGCATTGGCGTCAACTGGGGGTCGCTTGATCAGGACCTCTTAACGAGACTGATGGAGGAGAATGCCGCAGCGGATACTCCAGCAAGCGCACGGGCCGTAACGATCGAAGCGATCGTGCGCTCTGCAACGCAGTCAGCGGAACTCGCCGAAGCCACGGGGCTGCCGCACGATCGCATTCTGCTCTCTGCCAAGACCTCAAACGTGCGTGATCTGTTCGACGTGTACACCAATCTTGCGGGCCGCTGTGACTATCCTCTGCATCTCGGCCTGACCGAGGCGGGGATGGGGATGAAGGGGATCGTGGCTACGAGTACCGCGCTCGGGCATCTGCTGAACCAGGGGATCGGCGACACGATTCGCGTCTCGTTGACGCCAGAGCCAGGTGCGGACCGCGCGCTCGAGGTTGAGGTGGCGCAGCAGATCCTGCAGTCGCTTGGCCTCCGCGCCTTCTCGCCGCAGGTCACCTCGTGTCCGGGGTGTGGGCGCACGACGAGCACCTTCTTCCAGGAGATGGCGCAAGAGATCCAGGCGTACCTCAAGGCGCGCCTGCCAGAGTGGCGCCCGCTGCATCCAGGGGTCGAGAACCTCGAGGTCGCGGTGATGGGCTGCGTGGTTAACGGGCCAGGGGAGTCGAAGCACGCGAACCTCGGGATCAGCCTTCCGGGCACGTTCGAGGAGCCGGTAGCGCCCGTCTTTCAGGATGGCGCCCTGCTCACCACCCTGCGCGGGGATAAGATCGTCGCCGAATTCCTGGAGATCCTCGAGCGCTACGTAGAGGCCCACTACCCGAAGAGCTAGGGCCGCTGTCTTTGAGCAGCCTTGAGGCGCGCCAAGAGGGCTCGTGGGGACGCCGGCTTTAGGCTCTTCATGCCCGTGGTATAGTTCGTGTAACAACGGCCGCCGGACGAGAGACGTGGGTGACCCCCACGTCTTTTTTATCGGGGTCGCAAGTACAGAGGGGAGGCGTGACGTGAGCAAAGAGCTTGTGAGCGCCCTCATTCAGCTAGGCGCTGAGCGCGGTATTGATCGAGCTGCGGTGTTGCAGGCGGCAGAGGAGTCCTACGCGGTCGCTCTGAATCGCCGACACACCTCATCCGACATCCACGTGCGCCTTGATCCTGAATCAGGGGCAATGCGGGTCTTTCGGGCCCGCCGAGTCGTAGAAGAGGTACTCGTCCCCGGCGCAGAGTGGACGCCAGAAGAGGCCCAGGCAACGAGGCCAGGTGCTGTCGCTGGAGACCTCATCGAACTCGAAGAGATGGATGCCGATATGGGTCGCATCGTTGCGGCCCAGGCTCGCCAGGCGCTCCAGCAGCGCCTCATCCAGATCCAGCGCGACCTGACCATGCAGTCGTTCGCCGAGCGTGCTGGTGAGATTCTTACCGGCGTCGTGATGCGCGTCGATCGCCGCAACCTCGTCTTGGACGTGGGGAAGGCGGAGGCATACCTGCCTGCAACGGAGCAGTCGCAGCTCGACACCTTCCGCATCGGCGAAAACGTCAAGGCACTCCTACTGGAAGTGCGAACAACCCTTCGTGGCCCAGAGATCCTTCTGACGCGTACGCATAAGAACTTCGTCAAGAAGCTCTTTGAACTTGAGGTTCCTGAGCTGACTGCGGGCACGGTGGAGATCACCTCGATCGCTCGTGAGCCGGGGAGCCGCACCAAGATTGTTGTTGCAACGAAGCAGGTCGGACTCGATCCGGTCGGCGCAGTTGTGGGCCAGCGTGGCGCACGTGTGCAGGCTGTTGTTGAAGACCTTGGCGGCGAGAAGATTGACATCATCGCGCACACTGACGATGCAGCTGAGGCGATTGGGCGAGCCCTCTCACCGGCGCCCGTCGTTTCGGTCACCGTTGACGAGGCGGCCAAGTCGGCAACCGTCGTGGTTCCCGAGCGCGCACTCTCCCTTGCGATCGGTGCTGGCGGACAGAACGCACGCCTAGCGGCGCGACTCACCGGATTCCGCATCGACATCGCCAGTGATGGAACCGGAGCTGCTGAGGTGCCTGCAGTGGCCCCAGCGGGCGAGGAGGCCTAAGACGCCCGCCGTTCGTGCGCGCACCTGCGTGGCCTGTCGGCTGACACAGCCGCCAGAGACGCTCGTGCGGTACGGAGCCTCCGCAGATGGAGTGGTGCGAGAGGGCGCTATTGGCGGTCGAGGTGCGTGGCTCTGCCAGAGCGGCGACGAGGCACACGACCTGCTGATTGGTGAAGGACTACGACGAGGGTTGAAGGGTCGCATCGCGGCCACAGATCTTGAACAGATTCTGATCGAGCGACAACGCCAAAGAAACGAAAGGGGGTAGTAGATGACGAAGCAACGCAAGAGCATCCGTCCACCGCGCCCCGATCGCTTGCCGCCAGAGCCGAAGCCAGCCCGTGTTGCGCAGGTGCATGATGGCGTCCTTGAGCTGCCCGCCTCCATCGTCGTTGGCGATCTTGCAACGCTACTCAAGGTAAACCCCGCTGACATCATCAACCCGCTGATTCGGAGCGGCGTCTT
This sequence comes from Chloroflexota bacterium, assembly GCA_026389535.1. Classification (GTDB taxonomy): domain Bacteria; phylum Chloroflexota; class Limnocylindria; order Limnocylindrales; family Limnocylindraceae; genus Limnocylindrus. Next base: position 1,466 of record JAPLHR010000097.1, on the reverse strand, counting down.
TGCCACCATGAACCAGGGCATTGATCGTGAAACAGCCTCCCTCATTGCGACCGAGCTCGGCTTTACGGTTAAGGAGCCCGAACCTGACGAAGATGAGGCCATGCCGGAGGCAACTCCTGAGGCCGCACCAGCTGCAGCGAAGACGGAATTCTTTAGTGAAGATCCAGGCGCGACACTCATCTCGCGCGCACCGATCGTTACCGTGATGGGCCACGTTGACCACGGCAAGACGAGCCTGCTCGATGCGCTACGCAAGACCAGCGTTGCCGACGGCGAGCGTGGCGGCATTACCCAGCACCTTGGCGCCAGCCAGGTTCAGCGTGGTGACCGTTCGATCCTCTTCCTTGACACCCCTGGACATGAGGCCTTTACGGCGATGCGAGCACGCGGCGCGCGAGTGACAGATATCGCCATCGTTGTGGTCGCTGCCGACGATGGTGTGATGCCACAGACAAAAGAGGCGATCAGCCATGCCCGCGCAGCGAACGTGCCGATCATCATCGCGCTCAACAAGATTGACAAGCCAGATGCAAACCCAGATCGCGTGAAGACGGAGCTCGCGGAGTCCAACGTTGTCATTGAGGATTACGGCGGCGACGTGCCACTCGTTGCGGTGTCGGCCCGAACAGGCGTTGGCCTCGACGATCTCCTCGACATGGTCCTCCTCGTTGCCGATCTGGGTGACTACAAGGCTGACGCGGCCCGACTCGCGGTAGGGACGGTGATTGAGGCCCAGCGCGACAAGGGGCGCGGTCCGATCGCCACAGTGATCGTGCAGACGGGCACCCTTCGCGTTGGCGACCATATGGTCGTCGGCGCCAGCTCAGGGAAGGTTCGCTCGCTGGAGTCGACCGATGGGGGCCGAATCAAGGTGGCCGGCCCCTCGACAGCAGTAGTCGTTTCGGGCCTCCCCGAGGTGCCCGTTAGCGGTGAGATCTTCCGTATTGCTGCAGACGAGAAGGAAGCCCGCGCCTGGTCTGAGGCCGCCGCTGACGCGACGAGCGCTGGACGCGATAGCGGCAACGCCACGATGGAGGACCTCTACAAGCGCATCCAGTCTGGAGCTGGCAAAGAAGTCCGCGTCATCCTGAAGTCCGACGTGGCCGGATCACTCGGCGCTATCGAACATCAGCTCGAGAAGATGCAGAGCGATGAGGTGCGCATCAACGTGCTTCTCTCCGCCGCGGGGGAGGTCACCGAGAACGACATCCTGCTCGCCTCAGCATCCGATGCAATCGTGCTCGGCTTCACCACCACGCTCACCCCAGGGGCGCGCCGCATGGCCGAAACGAACAAGGTTGACGTGCGCCTCTACGAGATCATCTACGAACTTGCCGACGATATGAAGGCCGCGCTCGAAGGCATGCTGGATCCTGAGAAGTCAGAGGTTGTTGAGGGGCGTGCCGAAGTGAAGCAGCTCTTCCCTGGAAAGGGCTTCGTCATTGCCGGATCGATCATTCGCGAAG
>JAPLHR010000106.1 GCA_026389535.1 Chloroflexota bacterium | reverse complement strand
TGCGATACGCCCCAACGGCCGAGGTTGTTCCAGACCGGCACGCCGACGCTTGCTTCGAGCGCCTGGAGGTCGCGATAGGCGGTGCGGCGACTGACGCCGAGCTTCTTGGCGAGGTCCTCGGGTCGGATCCCCGCCTCGCCGGCGGCCTCGACATAGCGCAGGGTGCGCAGGAGTCGGGCGCTCCGATCGCTCTTCTGGAAGTCGGTGTCGCCCTCAGGCGGATGGCTGCTCATGGCTCAGATTGTGCCACTCCACCCCTAGTTGGGAGTACCCCTCAGATTTAGCGCGGCCGAGCCGCCTCAACGAATGCGGCCCAGACGCGCTCCAGGTCGGCGGGGCTGCTCTCGGTGCGCTCGGGGTGACACTGCACGCCGAGCACGAATCGTTCACCCGCCTCTTCGAGCCCCTCAACAAGGGTGCCGCGCGGTGAGTCGGTGAATGCTGAGGCACGCAACGTAGGCGCAAGTCGCTCTGGGCTCACCGCCTGATGGTGATAGCTGTTCACCGCGAATGGTGTGGTGCGATTGCCGAGGATCTGCGCAAGCTTGGTGCCGCCCTGCACGTCGAGCGGATGCGAGAGCGCCGGTGTCGCGGGGTACGCCGCACCAACCTGCCCCTCAACATGCTGCAGCAGCGAGCCACCACGATGCACGTTCAAGAACTGCAAGCCGCGACAGATCCCAAACACGGGAACGCCGCGACGATCTGCAGCGTCAAGGGCGGCCCACTCCAGCGCATCGCGCGCCGGCTCAATGCCGACAGCGCCATCAACAGGTTCGTTGTATCGCGCCGGATCAATATCAGCACCACCCGAAAGGAGTAAGCCATCCATCGTGGCAAATGCGGTTGCGCGCTGCTCCTCGTTGGCGTTCGCGCTCATCAGAATCGGGATGCCGCCGGCGCGTCGGACGCCATCGGCGTAGCGCGCGTTGATCAGGTGAATTGGTGCGACATCGCCTGGATCATCATGATCGGCGACGGTAATGAGAATGAGCGGCGCGCTCATCAGCCGATCTGCACTCCGCTCGCCTTCGCGAGTTCTTTCAGTGAGGCGATCAGTCGGTCAACCTCCTCGGCGGTGTTGTACGACATGAGGCCAACGCGCAGCAGCCCACCACGCTCGGTGAGGCCGAGTGCTGCAACGGGATTCACGGCGTAGAAGTCGCCATCCCACACCTGAATGCCGTCGGCGCCGAGGTGTGTTGCCGCTTCGGTTGGCGTGGCCCACTCCATCGTGAACGAGACGATCGAGGTGCGGTGATCAAGTTGATCTCGGTCGGTGATGCCGTAGACCTTCACCCCTGGGATCTCAGCGAGTCGGTCGAGCAGATGCACGATCAGCTCTCGCTCGTAGAGGGTGATTGCCTGCAGGCCCGCACGAATCTCGGCACGGCGGCCGGTGAGCGGAGTTGGCGCGCCAGTGTGCCCAAACTCACGCCCGATCCAGGCGATGTGGTTGATCGCGGCGGTGGTGCCGGCCATCCCCTCGAAGCTCGGGGTGCCCGTCTCCCAGAGATCGTGGGCGGGGCGCACCTTATAGCGACCGAAGCGCTCGAGGAGCGGCAGCTTTCCGTAGAGGAGCCCCGCATGCGGGCCGTAGAACTTGTACGGGGAGCAGAGCAAGAAGTCGGTGTCGAGTGCCTGCACATCAATCGGGTAGTGCGGCGCCGAGCAGACCGCGTCGAGCACCGTGAGCGCGCCGGCCTCGTGGGCGAGGCGAACGATCTCCTTTGATGGGTTGATGGTGCCGACGGCGTTCGACGACATGCCGACCGCAACGATCTTGGTGCGCGGCGAGCGCAGTGCGGCGTAGGCCTCAATGTCGAGGGTGGCATCGCTCGTGCGGATTGGAATGACCTTCAGCGTGAGGCCGAAGTCCTCAGCGAGCCAGAGCCACGGGCTGTAGTTCGCGTCGTGATCGAGCTGCGACACGATCACCTCGTCGCCAGGCTTCAGACTTTTTGCAAGCGAGCGCGAGAGCTGGAAGTTGAGCGTCGACATGTTTGCGCCGAACTTCACCGTCTCCTTTGGTGCATTGAGTAGGTCCTCGGCGGCGCGGTGCGCGTCGTCTTCCACCTGCTGCTGTCGCTGCGAGGTGATGAATGCGCCACCCGAGTTGGCATTGGCGTGCAAGAAGAAGTCGCGGTACGCGTCAATGACCGCCTGCGGCACCTGCGTGCCAGCCGGGCCGTCGAGGAAGCTGAGCTGACGACCGTCAGGGAGGGCGTTCGCGAGCGATGGGAATCGCGCGCGGATTGCGTTGACGTCGTACGGCTTGGTGGTCATGGCGCGATCGTACTGGGTTAGCGGCGTGTGCGAGTCGCGAGTCGCGTGACCAGCACGACGACGGCGGCGAAGAGGAGGGGAAGGGCGAAGGTCAAGACGAGGCCGAGCAGTCCGCCGGGGCCAACGCCGACCCCGCCATTGCGCGCGTCACCGGACTCCGGTGTTGGTGTGGGGGAGGGGCTCGCCGCGTCGGCGCCGAGCGCGGGCGTGGCGAGGGTGAGCGCGATGCCGCCGAGGAGCAGTAGGAGGCCGAGTGCGAAGAGAGCGAGCGCGGCTGTGCTGCTGGCGAGTCGTCCGCGCCGCTCGCTGCCGAGGAGTCGGAGCGCCTCACCGCGCTCAAGGGTGGTGACTACGAGCGGCCGACCGGCGCCGGCGCGCAACTCCCCATCAACGAGTTGCCCCGCCGCCGTGGCGCGATCCAAGCTGCTGATCTGCTCTAGGCCAACGCGTGCGCCGCGTGTCGGATCACTCGCCGCAAGTGCGGCCACAAGCGCTGCGGTCTCAGGGCGCTGATATTCGCGCGACGCGGCGTGGAGCTCGGCGACGCTCCCCTCCCAGCGTCGCTCAACCACGACGAGCCCGTCGGCAAGATCGGCGGTAGAGATGCGGATCGCGCTGCTCGGATCACTCACCACAAAGGGGAGGCTGCGCACAGCAACGTCGATGACGCGCCAACCACCCTCGTCAGTAACGGAGACGCGCTCGCGGCGATAGACGAGCGGCCGGTGGTTCTCGTCTTCAAAGATCTCTGGCGCATCAATGCTCCCCTTGATGGCGAGATACGGCGCCGCATCGCCACGAAGGGCAGCAAGGCGCAGCGCCTCGGTCGGCGAGATCGGTGAGAGTCCGGCAAGAAGCTGGCCCGTGCGGGTTCGCACATCGGTTCGTCGCGAGAGGAAAAAGCCAAGCACGACCAGCGCCGCACCAACGATCACGATGGGGCTCATGAGCCCTGCTTTCCAGTGTCAGGGTCGATCGCCTGCACGTCGCCATTGATGCTCGTCACGATCAGACGACCGCCGATCAGTTCAGCTGCTCCAACAACATCACTATGTGCGAGTCGCCAGCGCACCTCGCCGTCGCCACGAATCGCCCAGGTCTCAACTTCGCTCTGCACGATCACGTGGCCAAAGCGTGGCGAGGCGATCAGTTCAACAACGGGAGTGCCGGTCTGATGGCTCCAGGCGAGTGCACCAGTTCGCGCACCAAACGCGTAGACAGTGAATCCGTAGCCGACGATAAAGAGTTGGGCATCGTCCCAATGAATTGCGCGCGGCTCGTCGTAGATAACGGTGGCGAGGCGTACCGCCCAGGCGCCGCCCGGTGTCTCCACGCGCAGCTCCATACGGCAGAGTCGATCGGGGTCACCCTCCGCGCCGGCGCCGAGTGCACCATGGTCCACGAGGGTGGCACCTACTTCGGAGAGGGCGAAGACCGCGGCGGCCTGGCCGCTGCTCCCCCAGGTCGCGCGAACACGCAGGCCGCCTGGGAAGTCGCTGACGCGACTCTTCGGCTCGCCGGCTCCGGTTGGGATGGGGGCACTCGCACGGTCGTTCACCCAACGATTCTAGGCGCGACGTACGCTTAGGCCATGAAGGCCGTGTTGTTCGACTGGGATGGGACCCTTATTGATACGACTGAACACGTCTACGAGGCCAACGTTGAGGTGATGAAGTCCTTCGGGCTCCCACCCCTCACTCGTGAACGCTATGGAGCCGCCTTCTCACCAAACTGGCGCCGCATGTACGCCGCCCTCGGCGTCCCCGAACACCTTGTAGAGGGAGCGGCCGACGTCTGGCACGGTGCCTATAAGGGGCACGGCGCGGAGCTTCTCCCCGGTGCCTACCCGGCGCTGGAGCGACTGGTTGCCG
>JAPLHR010000078.1:1008-5974 GCA_026389535.1 Chloroflexota bacterium | reverse complement strand
GGCTAGGGCTCGGCGAGAGCGCACTTGGGACAACGACCGGGGAGGCTGTTGGTTGGCCACATCCCACCAAGAGAAGGAGTCCAAGGAGTAGGGCAGTGGTTCTCATCACGTCTCTTCGTCAGGGTAGTCGGAAGTGAAACGTCCGACAATTGGGCTGGGCAGGGCTATTGACATTTGACGTGTCATATGTATAATGCCTACATGAGCCCAAAACCCACCCCAAAGCGCCCACAGAAGAGCAGGGCGAAGGCTGCTGCTATTTCGCCAGCCGCCGAGCAGACCTACTCCTTGAAAGAGGTAGCTGCACAGGTGGGCCTCGAGCTTCGTGTGCTGCGCTCGTGGATGGGACACCCGTATCGCATCCTCCAAGGCTTCGGTCGCGGCTCCGGCACGCGCTACCCGCAGGCATTCCTCGATCGCGCCAAGCTGGCCCAACGCCTGCGTGACGAACACCTCCCACTCGCCGAGGTTGCGAACCGCCTTCGTGGGGTGCCAGATCAAGAGCTCGAGCAGCTCCTGAATGGCGCACCAGCCCCGAGCGACCGCGCCTCGAAGGGGAGCGCCGCAGACTACGCAGCGGCCGTGCTCAACAGCAGGGGCGTAACCGTGTCCATGTTTGCGCTGGCAAAGCCCGTGAGGCAGCAGAGTCCGTTGCCTAAGGGGCCAACCCTTTCCCGTGCCTCGTGGGAGCGCATCCCCCTCTCCGATGCCATCGAGGTGCACGCTCGCCGCCCCATGACCCGCGAGGAGAATCGCCTGCTCGACGACCTATTAAAGGAGGCGGAGCGGATCTTTGGTCCGAAGCCCCGGGGCAACTCGTAAGGGGTGCGCCGCGTCGACCCCTCTCAGTGGAGCCGCGGCGGCGGGGCTAACCCCGTCATCTCATCAGATCAAAGGCCCTAGGTGGGGCGTAGTAGGAGGGTCAATATGACCAGCAAGAAGTCCGGTGCCGCAGGCACCCTGTTCGAAATCGAGGGGGACCGCCTCCTTGCCCGCACTGAAGCGCACAGCTCGCGCTTCATCAAGATCATGGTGGTGGCGCCGCCGGTCACGAGCAAGCGCCCGCGCCCAGCCGTTCGCATCGGCTTTGTTCTGGATCGCTCGGGCTCCATGCAGGGGGATCCAATCCGTAACGCCCGCAAGGCGATCCTTGATGGCATTGACATGCTTTCGGGGCGAGATGAGTTCGCCGTTGTCGCCTTTGATGACCGCGTGGAGACCCCTGTCTCGCTGACAGGAGTGCTCGAGGGTCGGCGTACCGCCAAGGTGGCAATCCCGATGATCGAGGCGCGGGCCAATACGAATCTCTGTGACGGCTACCTCACCGGTGCCCAAGAGGTTGGTGGAGGTGCTGGCGAAGACATCATTCGCCGGGTGATTCTGATCTCTGACGGGCACGCCAATGCGGGCGTCACCGATTCAGCGACGTTGGCGCGTCACGCCTCTGAGCTGCGCGCGCGGGGCGTCAGCACCGCAACGCTCGGCATCGGCGATGGCTTCGACGAGGCCCTGATGTCGGCGATTGCGAATGGTGGTGGAGGACCGGCGCAATACGCTGGCGATCCTAACCAGATCGGCGCCGCGATTGCCGAGTGCATCGGCGAGGCCCTTGAGGTCACCCTGCGCGATGCGCATGTGGTGATTACGGTGCCGGGTGCTGATATCGAGCTGCTCAGCGCGGGCGACGTAACGTCGCGTCGCGGGGAGCTGCGGGTAGCCCTTGGTGACCTGGCCGAGAGCCAGGAGCGCGAGGTCGTACTTCGGGTTCGGCTCCCGCTAGGTAGTGAGGCGGAGCAGGTTGGCCTCACCGCCGTGCTCACCGGGCGTGACGATGCGGGAAAGGTGCACCTGGAGCAGGGGTACACCTGGACCTACGCGGGTTCAGCTGAGAACGACGCACAGCCCCGTAATAGGGTGGTCGATCGGGTGGTCGCCCAGCTCTTTGCCGCTGAGGCGCGTGAGCGGGCGATTGTGCTCAACCGTGAGGGCTCCTATGAGCGAGCCCAAGCGGTGATTGAGAAGGTTGCGCGCCGGATCGCCTCATATGCGGGAGATGATCGTGAGTTGGCGAAGCTTGTGACCGGTCTCCTTGCTGAGGCCGATCAGTGGAGCCGGCCGACGCATGAGCGATTCCGTAAGGAGTTGTATCACTACTCAGTGAACATGATGCAGTCGCGCATGGAGGATGGCACTGCTCGTAAGCGCGATCGCCGCTAAGCGGTAATCACGCTGCAATAAATAAGAGACCCCGCACCTTGCGGTGCGGGGTCTCTTGCGTTCTAACGAACGTCGCGTGTCGCGCGCGAACGCGCGATGCGATTCGGCTTACTTGCCGAAGATGCTCCAGCCGGTACCAGCGGCAGGAGTCGCAACAGCTGCCTTTGGAGCAGCCTTCTTCGACTTCTTCGCCTTCTTGGCCTTCTTCGCCTTCTTCGCCTTAGGAGCTGCCTTTGGAGCAGCCTTCTTGGCGGCCTTCTTTGCGGTCTTCTTGGCAACCTTCTTCACTGCCTTCTTGGCGGCCTTAGGAGCAGCCTTCTTCGCAGCCTTCTTGGCGACCTTCTTTACCGTCTTCTTCGCGGCCTTCTTAGGAGCAGCCTTGACAGCCTTCACGGCCTTCTTGGCAACCTTCTTGACGGCCTTCTTCGCAGCCTTCTTAGGGGCGGCTGGTGCGGCGGCGGCGACGGCTGCAACAGCAGCCTTCTTCGCGACCTTCTTCTTCTTGGCAACTGCCATGTGTTTCACCTCATTTAACTCCCCAGGCGTTGGTCGCCCGGACGACCTATAGCGTGCCAGACTCGCGCGCATTTGTGAAGCGGTCGTTGCGCGGGGGCTAGGCGGCGGGGGTCGTTGGGGCGTCGGGTTGGCGCGGCGGCAGGTGGATCCCCGCCAACATGCAACGGACCGAACCCCCCGATCGCTCGATCGTTGGGATGGCGATTGCCAGAATGTGGGCCGAGGTTTCAATGGCGGCGATCTGGTCGGGGCGGAGGGCGGTGAGGGCGCGCGTCGAGAGGACGAAGAGGTGTCCGCGGCTGCCGTTCAGCTCCAGCCCGTTCCCTGCGAACTCGGCGACCTGACCCTGATCGATCTTGATCACGTCGCGCCCGGTTTCACCCAGCCGAGCGGCAATTCGTGCTCGTTCCGTAGGATCGGGGATGTTGTCGAGCCCCGCCACCACGAAGTCGGTGGCGATAGAGAGGACGACATTGGTGTGGTAAATCGGCTGCCCCGCCTGGTCAACGGTGTCGAACACTTCGGCGCTGTAGCCCATCGCTTCGCACCACTGGTCAAGGACCACCTCGTTGGCGCGGCCCGATCGCGCCATGTAGGCGATGCGGTGCACATGGTCGAGAACGAGGGCGCCGGTCCCCTCTAGGTAGCGCCCCTCTAGTTCGACGGGGCTCAGGTCGAGCAGCTGCGAAACCTTGAACCGCTCGCGCAGCCCCTCCACCACATCACCCCGTCGTTCGCGCCGGCGGCTGGTGGTGGCCATCGGGTAGAGCACCACCCGGCCATCCTCGTGGGTCGAGATCCAGTTGTTGGGGAAGACCGAGTCGGGGGTGTCGATCCCCTCCCGATCCTCAAACAGCACCACCCCGACCCCTTCGCCGCGCAGGGCGGCGGCAACAGCGGCCACCTCAATCTGCGCCTGCACCGCGACCCTTGTGCGTTCAGCAGCGTCGGCGACGCCCGCCGACTGGAAGGCGTTATCAGCGGCGGTCTCCGGGTTTGGTTGGAAGGTGTGCGGTCGAATCATCAGCACTGCGCTCGGCGCTTGCGTTGGGGCATATGCAGCAGGGGCGGCACTGGCGCGACGCAGGATCTGCTCGCGAGCGATGAGTCGGCCGCGGAGTCGTTGCACGAACTGGAGGGCGAGGGCAATCCCCGCCGTGCGCATGGCGATGTCGTGAGCGTCGATGCGGAATGGCGGCGTAATGCCAGACATGTTCGCCAGCGCCTGGTTCCATTCAATGCCGACTCCGAAGAGCACGAAGGTGACCCAGAAGGCGTTGCGTAGATTGCGCGAGAAGATCACCGACATGAAGAGCATGTAGGTCGCGCCGATCATGATCTGGTCGGGGATCCAGGTGGTGGTGAGGAGTGTGCTGTCAAACTGCAGGAGCGGAATGAGGCGAATCGCTTCGGTCCCCATGGCGGCACGCGTATAGCTGGCGACGGAGAAGGTGTTAGTTATATAGAGCACGGCAACAAGCCCAGCTGCTGCGGCGAGACGAACCTCTTGCCGGTCGCGCAGTTCGGCAAAGCGGGGGAGCAGCACGAACGGGGTGAGGAGTGCCGCGATCGGCACGAGCACCATCCAGACGGCGAGCATTTCACCCATAGGGGTGCAGGATAGCGACTCGTTCGGCTACCTCACCCTACGCGCTCCCTGCGCCCGAGTCGCCCCGCTGTGAGTGGAGCGATCCGCTCGGCCACCAGGTTCGCCACCTCACCGGTGCGCTCGAGGCGCCCCTCTATAAGGAGCAGTGATGCGCCGCGAACGGCATCGCGCATCCGCGGCCAGTCGTTGTTACGAATGGTGACGTTGGCGATGCCTGTCTCATCTTCGATCGCCAAGAAGACGGTGCCGTGCGCGGTGGGTGGGCGTTGGCGGCTCAGCAGCAGGCCAGCGATGCGGGCGTGACCAGGTGGTTGATGGCGCAGCGCTGCGACCGTCAACGTGCCCGTGGCGGTGAGGCGCTCGCGCCAGAGCTCGATCGGCTGCAACTTCGGGTCGGCACCGACCAGCCCATGGGCATCGCTGAGTGCCTCGATGGCGCTGACGGGGGTGAGCTCGCTCGGTGCCTCACCCACAGGGAGCGGGAGCGCCGCCCCCGCCTCGGCCGCCTGCCAGAGCAGGTCGCGACGCGGCACGCCGAAGGTGTCGCAGGCGCCAGCGCGAATGAGGCGCTCCAGCGCGCTGAGGGGCAGTGCAGTGCGACGCGCAAAATCGTCGAGGCTGAGA
>JAPLHR010000078.1:0-1003 GCA_026389535.1 Chloroflexota bacterium | reverse complement strand
TCCGCCACTAACCGTCGTGCCGTAGCGCCACCAACACCGCGCACCATGTTCAGCCCAAGGCGCACCGCTGCAGCCCGTGCGCGCTGCGACCCAGCGACCGCGCGCTCACTATTGGTCGGCGTGACGATGAACGGATCAACAGTGATTGGCTGCAGCTCGCCAACGAGTGGTTCGGTAGTGGTGTCGCCGGCGGAGCGATTCACGCAGACGGGTTCCACGCAGACGCCGTGGCGGCGCGCGTCGTGGATGAGCGCTTCGACCGGGTAGAAGCCCATCGGCTGCGCGCGGATGAGCCCGGCCAGGTAGTGCGCCGGATAGTGCAGGCGCAACCAGGCGCTCTCAAAGGCGGTGCGCGCGAAGGCGGCGGCGTGCGACTTGGCGAAGCCGAACGAGGCGAAGGCGGCGACGCGCGTGAAGAGCTCGGCCGCATCGGCTTCGCGCATTCCGACGGTGGCGATGGCGCCATCAACGAAGCGTGTTTGTAGCAGCGCCATCTCGCGCTCGGATCGAGCCGAGCCCATGGCGCGGCGAAAGACATCCGAGGCACCGGGAGTGAACCCCGCCACCTCAATGGCGATGCGCATTACTTGTTCTTGGTACAAGATCACGCCGAGCGTCTCGTCGAGAATCGGTGCGAGTGATTGATGGGGATAGGTGACTGCTTCAAGACCAGCGCGGCGACGTAGATACGGGTGCACCGCATTTCCTTGGATTGGCCCCGGGCGAATGATGGCGACCTGCGCGACGAGGTCGTCCATCTTCACGGGCTTGGTACGCGGCAGTGACTGCTGCTGGGCGCGACTCTCGATCTGAAAGACGCCGATGGTGTCGGCGGCGCCGATGGCGCGCCAGACCTCGGGCGTCTCCTCGGGGAGGGCGTCGAGGTTGGGGCGGGCGCCCAGGTCGCGCTCAATGAGATCAAGTGCGTCGGTAATGGCGGTGAGGATGCCCAGGCCGAGCAGGTCGAGCTTTACGAGCTTCAGCGCCTCAATATCGTGCTTGT
>JAPLHR010000109.1 GCA_026389535.1 Chloroflexota bacterium | reverse complement strand
CCCACCCCCCTAATTCATGGGGGGCATCCCCCCCGTTTTGACCCCCTAACACCACCCCCCTACCCCATAAAAAAAGGGGGGCTATTACACCCCCCATATCTTATACCCTATACCCTATGCCTTATTGTTGCACCTTCTCTAATAGGCAATACAGAGTAGCCCATTTCTCTTTGGCTTTGGCTACAGGCATTGGCAAGTCAGCTCCGGCGATGTATACATGCGTGTCTGCATATATTGCTTTGTACAGCTGCTTCTTGTATGTGGCCCATGCTGCTTGCTCTTGTTGTGTGATTGTTTCTAGGATTTCTTTCTTTGTCATTGTCTCTCTTATTATAGGATTAATTACTGTACAGGCACGAATCGATATCCAGGTAGCTCTGGTACCCTGCCATACTTTATTTTAAATGTTATTAGATCGATTGCTCGTTGGGTTTCCGGTAGTTTGAAGTCTGTCTTGATGCCTAGGCTCTCCATTAAACCATACACTGCACTGAACGTGGTGCGAGCCGTTTTGGTTAATGGATCATGTGCGCCATACTCTGCTTCTAACTCTTTGAGCTTTAAGAATGCTTGAGCTTCTTGTAATTGGATTGCGGTAATCATTTGTTTCTTTGTCATTGTCTCTCTTGTTATAAGGTTAAATTAATTAAACGGATTGGTTGCAGTCTACACACTTGGTTATCTTTAAGCCGTTCGCGTGTCGTACTGCGACATAGGTATTCTTGTGAATGCATTTTGGTTTTTCTGTCTTTGTCATGTCTCTCTGTATGTATGTTAATTAATAGAATCCTCTCATTTGTGCGTCAAAGTCTGATGGAGTTGATACTCGGAATGTAGATATATCTACCTGACACATTGCTTGCGTATCGGGATGACCATATTTGAATAGGGCTTGTTCGATTGCATCTTCCTTTGTATAGGCTACTTCTGAATTCCATCCGCCTCCTTTAAAATTAAATAGAAACTCTAATGAGGTTGCTAACGTCCTTTCTAAAGTCATAATCTCTGCCTTTGTCTCGTTGATGATGTTTGCTATCTCTATGCCACCTTTGTCCGACATATTCTCCGTAAGGGTTTGGATCGCATCCAATCTGCTGCTTAAGGCAACTACTCTTTGCTTTGCAGCATCTCTTTGTTCTCTTGTCATTGTCTCTCTTATTAGTTAATTATGCTTAGGGCCTTTCCCTTTTTGCTTATATAAAGATAAGGAATTAAATGTTAGGATCCTAATCTTTTGCCAACTATTTTCCAGAAATGTTTACATTATTTTACAGTAGGAAACCGACGCCTTTCGACGCCGGTCCCTTTCATATTGAGAGATATGATTTACGAAGCTTGGATGATTTGTTCCGCTATCATCATTTTAGGATTATCAAAGCCCATTGCACATATGCGTGCGGCTTTAATAAAGCTGCGGAGGTTAACATCCAATCCGCTAAACTCGGCATTCAACTCTTTCATTAATTGCAATGCCTGCGTCTTTGCTGCGATTGGTATACGGGTTTCCATTTTTGGCATCAATTGCTCAATCCTGGTAAACATTTGATCTTGCGTCATTTCAATGTCGGCTACAAAGCTTCTGCTTCGGATTGCTTCATCCAATTTGCTTTGGTCGATATTGCTAATGAATATGACTCTGCCTGTAAACTCAAAGTGACGCGGCAATTCATTACCGTCTGAATCCTTAAGTGGCTTTGAGGTAATATAACTAATCTTTCTGCTGTCATAGCTGTCTAATGCTCCTTTAAGGATATTGACTGCATCATCGTCTTTGAATACAGAGTCACAATCATCCAACACAATTATTTTGTCACTATTCTCATATAAGGTAATAAACAATCCTGCAGGTGTTGCTCGGCCCTTAAAGTGTACAAAGTCGGTTGACTCGTCTAAGCCCATATCTGCGAGAGTTTGTTTGACTAGGTGAGTCTTTCCCGTTCCGGCACCTCCGGTAACTAATAAACTGGGTTGAATACCTCTGCCAACCATTTTAGTCAATCGCTCCAGGTTGGTAAACATTTCCTGCGGGTCACGTTTCTCTCTGACTGTCATAAAAGACATTTTGGTTGGCTCTGGAGCTTTAACTGCTACTCCCGCTTCTGCTGCCGGCATTCTGGTTACTCTGCCATTAGTGGCAACAAACAACACTTCTCGATTCTTTTCGGCATTACGCAATTGGATATCTCTGATAACTCCTTTTGCAGCAATCTCGCCACTCTTAACATTCTTACCGAATAATTTGCCTTTAATTCGGACAGGCTCAAACACATTCATCATACTCTCTCAGGGTTTAATTGGTTAACTAAATAATAACTCTTATTACTTATACTTAAAGATAAGGATAATAAAGTTAGGATCCTAATTTTTTAGCAACTTTTTTTGAACTTTTTTTAATAAAGTTGTTTGGACCAATCCGGATCGATTAACACATATTTGTGTTCATAGTTTTAAATCTTTACGTTCTTCAATTAAATATTCTACTTGTTCAAGTGGCAATGTCATTATTAATTGACGAAGCATTTGCCATTCCATTCCTGTTTCTTTAAGGATGTGTTGCATTGTTTCCCCATCTACTTCTTTGAGTGTTTGAATAATGTTGTTTTGCTGTTCAATTGTCATATGTCTCTCGTTTTTTACGTCCTTAAGGGCCGACAATGCTGCCGACCCATGGGACTCATATTGAGAGATATGATTTACTCTTCGTCGGCCTCATTTGAATCCGCCGCCAATATTGCTTGCACGAATGCTTCTTCTTCTTCCTCCGTAACAAACTCGTCTAAGCAGGCAGTAACATGATCCATAATTTCTGACACATTAACATCTGCGCGATTCAATTCAATTCGGTTGTCATAGTTCAATTCAAATTCTGCACTATCACAGTCAACCAAATCGGATGAATTGTTATCCAATGTTCTTTCGATCCGTTCTGCAATCTCCTCTGCCAAATCTTGTGTCAACCCGCCTTTTGTTTTTGTTTCTAATTGCTGGATAAGTGCAATTACTTTGTCAATGTCAACTTGCGTTG
>JAPLHR010000072.1 GCA_026389535.1 Chloroflexota bacterium | reverse complement strand
GCAGGTAGAGCGAAGGCGGCACTCGGGCGCGCGGTACAAGACCCAGAGCGCGAGGCGGCACTCCTTGCACGCGTTGCCGCGCGCGGTGCGGGTGCCCTTACTCCTGAGGATCTGGCGGAGCTGTGGACGCTGCTGATGGCGGTGACGCGTCGGGCGGAGTCTCAGCGCTAAATCCAGCGCAGCGCATCACCGGCAGACGCGGGTAACGCGGGAAGCGATCATCGGTATCTGAGAGCGCACAGCGCATAAAGTGCGACCCACGGCCACTCACGACGAGCCGCGCATGGATGCAGATGGAACAGAGGCCGCTACTCATGAGGCGCAGTGTGGCGCAGAGTCAGCGATTGGGGTGTGGCGGAGGGGGAGGGATTCGAACCCCCGCAGACCGTTGCCAGCCTGGGCTGTTTTCAAGACAGCTCCGTTCAACCACTCCGGCACCCCTCCACGAGGGAGTGTATCGGATCTGGGGCGAGGTGCGTGCGACCGCCGAGGTACGGGTGCAGCACGGCGGGAAGCTTCACGCTGCCGTCGGGCTGCGCGCCGTGTTCCAGGAGCGCCGCCAGCACACGCGGCACTGCGAGCCCTGAGCCATTCAACGTATGCACCAGTTCTGGCTTCTCGCCCTGCGCGGTGCGGTAACGAATCGCCATACGGCGCGCCTGGTAATCGCCGAAGTTCGAGCAACTCGAGACTTCGAGCCAGCGCTTCGAGCCGGGTGCCCAGACTTCAAGGTCGTACTTGCGCATCTGCACGAAGCCCATGTCGCCCGTTGCCATGAGCAGCACGCGATACGGGAGTTCGAGTTGCTTGAGCAGTGACTCGGCGCGGGCGGTAAGCCACTCAAGTGCGGCGGCTGATTCTGCTGGGCGCTCAAAGCTGACCATCTCCACCTTGTCGAACTGGTGCAGGCGCAGGATGCCGCGCGTCTCGCGACCAGCGGCGCCCGCCTCACGTCGGAAGCATGGTGTGTAGGCGGCGTAGCGGATCGGCAGATCCGCACCGTCGAGGATCTCGTCGCGATGCATGTTCGTCACTGGCACCTCGGCGGTTGGCGCCAAATAGAAGCCGTCGCGACCGACCACGTACATCTGGTCTTCCTTGTCGGGGATCTGCCCTGTGCCACGAGCCGACGCCTCGTTGATCAGGATCGGTGGCCAGATCTCGGTGAAGCCGTTCTCGCGCACATGCGTGTCGAGGAAGAGGTTGATGAGTGCGCGGATGAGTGCCGCGCCGTCGGCGCGATACGCCGGGAAGGCGGCACCCGCCACCTTCGCGCCGCGCTCTAGATCGAAGATGCCGAGTCGCTCCGCAACCACATCGTGCTCTGGCGCCGCTGCAGTGGCTGGGTCTTCGCCCTTCGCGCCAATCGCTGGGTGCCCTGCAGGGGCCCAGGTACGAATCGTCGTGTTCGCCTCGGCGCCACCAACCGGAATGTCTTCGTCGGGCGGGTTCGGAATGCGCAACAGCAGATCCTCGAGCTGCGCTTCGGCGGTGGCGAGCTCCTTCTCGAGCCCCTCCATCTCGGTGGCAACCTTCTGGGAATCAGCCTTGAGCGCAACAACCTTTGGATCAGTGGCGGGAACGGCTGGCTTGCCGCCGAGCAGTGCGCCGACTTCGGCGGAGAGTCGCTTGCGCTCGGTTCGTAGTGTGTCCACGCGTTGCGAGAGGGCGCGACGCGCGGCATCTGCCTCAAGGGCA
>JAPLHR010000055.1 GCA_026389535.1 Chloroflexota bacterium | reverse complement strand
GTGCGCGTACGATCAGAGCATGGATAGCAGCGGTCGACTGATTCTCATGGCGGTACACGCCCACCCCGACGACGAGACGATCAGCATGGGTGGAACCCTTGCCACCTACGCCGCCGCCCACAGCCCCACCACCGATACCTATGTGGTGACCGGTACCCGCGGCGAGCTCGGTGAGATCGTTATTCCAGAGTGGGACACCCCCGAAGCGCACGAACGCCTTGGTGAAACCCGCATGGGCGAAATCGCTGCGGCGATGGCGGCGCTCGGGGTGACGCACTTTGAGAACCTCGGCTTCCGCGACTCGGGCATGGTCGGCGATGCAGGGAACGAGGATCCACGCTGCTACCACCACCACAGCACCACCAACCTTGACGACACGACCGAACACCTGGCGCGCATCATCCGGCGCGTACAGCCCGACGTGATCGCCACGTACGACGACTTTGGTGGCTACGGCCACCCAGATCACATCGCCGCTGCACGCGTTGCGCGACGCGCGTGGGAGGTTGCTGGCGATCCAACGTGGCGCCCCGACGCTGGACCAGCATGGACACCGAAGAAACTCTACGAGGTGCGCACGCCAGATTCACAACGCGACAAGGTGCTCGCCCTTCTCGAATCGCGCGGCATTGAGTCGTGGTGGAGTGAACCGAAAGAGGCGACGCCCGAAGAGCTCGAGCAGTGGCACCAGTGGCGCGCCGCCATGGCGTGCCCCGACGAACTCATCACCACGCGCGTTGACATCACAAAGCACCTCAGTGCCAAGCGCCGTGCGATTCAGGCACACGCAACGCAGATCAAGAGCGATGGCCCACTCCTTGCGTTAAGTGAGCAGGATTACATTGACCTTGGCGCCGTTGAGCAGTATCGACTTATTGCGCATCGATTACCGAGTGAACCGGCGCTGCCAGAGCGCGACCTCTTTGAGGGACTGCGCTAGCGAACGCTCTCCTGCGCAATGGCGCGATTCGCGCGAACACGTTTGCCTATTGACGTAATCAGCAGTGCAACAAGGAACGCGAACGTCTCAGTGAGCACAATTGACGCCCCCGAGGCAATGTCGAGCGCGTAGCTGACGTACAGACCCACGAGCGACGAGGTAACGCCAATCAGCGCGGCGAGCGCAATCATCTGACCGAATCGTTTCACCAGGAGCTGTGCGGTTGCTGCCGGCGTGGTGATCATTGCCACAACAAGCACAATGCCAACCGCTTGCAGGCTCACCACAATGGTGACCGCAATGAGAATGAGGAGCAGATCGTCGAGGCGGCGCACCGGTAGGCCAGCGGCGCCAGCACCGAGTGGATCGAACGTTGCAAAGAGCAGCTCCTTCCACAGCACCCACACAATCAGCAGCAACAACGACGCCAGCACAGCGAGCGAGATGAGGTCGGCGAAGCTGATCCCCAACACATCGCCGAAGAGGAAGTGAAAGAGATCGCCAACGTAGTTGGGGATCGATGAGAAGAGCGCAACGCCGAGCGCAAACATGCCGGCAAACAAGACGCCGATCACGGCGTCGGCACGGAGCCCGGACCTTCGGGTGAGCGCGCCGATTCCGAGCGCGGTTCCGATTGCAGCGACCGCACCGCCCAGAATGATCGGTAGGCCAAGCAGATAGGCAAGCACCACGCCTGGGAAGGCGGAGTGGCTCACCGCATCACCAACAAAGCTCATCCCCTTCAGCACCACAAAAGCGCCGACGACGGCGCAGGCAACGCCTACAAGTGCACTAGCCACAAGTGCGCGCACGAAGAATTCGTATTCGAGTGGCGCAAGCAAGAAATCAATTGGGTTCATTCGTGGCCCTCGTGGCTGCCGTGCGCGTGATGTGGATCATCGAGGAGCACCACACCACCACCTGGGAGCGGAACAAGGTGACCGCCGTAGGTTTCTTCAAGAACTGCGCGGTCGAGCACAAGGTCCGCCTTGCCATGAACAACCACGCGCCCCGCAAGCGCCACAACGTCATGGAAGCGCTGCGCAGCACAGGCGAGATCGTGCGTGGTGGCCACAACTGTTCGGCCCCGCGCAGCCTCTCCCTCAAGGAGGTTCATGATCTTCTCCTGCGTCGTTGGGTCAACACCAGTAACAGGCTCGTCGAGGAGATAGAGGAGCGGATCAGCCGCAAGGGCTCGTGCCAAAAAGACTCGACGTCGCTGCCCGCCGGAGAGCTCACCAATTTGGCGACGCGCCAAATCGAGCATGTCAACTCGCTGCAAGGCATCAGCCACCGCGTCTCGATCAACGCTACTTGGGCGACGAAGTGGGCCAAGCGATGGAGTGCGCCCCATCATGACCACCTCATCGACAGAGATTGGGAAACTCCAGTCCACCTGCTCGGCCTGCGGTACGTAGGCGACGCGCTTCGCATACTCGCCCACTGGCGCGCCAAACACGTTGATGCTGCCACTCCATGGCTGCATGAGTCCGGCGATGCACTTGATCAGCGTGGACTTTCCGCCACCATTCGGTCCAAAGATTGCCGTGAGC